>JBPCJG010000252.1:0-3005 GCA_051005515.1 Longimicrobiaceae bacterium | reverse complement strand
GAAGGTGGAGCCGACGCCCGGTTCGCTCTCGGCCCGGAGGTCGCCGCCGAGCAGCCGCGCGAGCTTGCGCGCGATGGGCAGCCCGAGCCCCGTCCCCCCCTTGGTCCCCTTGACCTGCTCGAACTCCTCGAAGATCCGGTCGAGGTCGTCGGGGGGGATGCCGGGGCCGCTGTCGGAGACGCGCAGCTCGCGCGCCGTATCATCATCGTTCTGCGCCGCGATGATGGCCACCGAGCCCTCCGGCGTGAACTTGACGGCGTTGGAGAGCAGGTTGACGAGGATCTGGCGAACGCGATCCGGGTCCGTGTGCAGCGGCGGTAAGTCGTCCGCGACCTTTACCTCCAGCGCCAGCCCCTTTTCTTCCGCCTGCGGCCGAACGGCGGCGAGAGCGTCCTCCACGATGTCGGCGAGGTCGCAGGAACGCGGCTCCAGCTCGATCCTTCCCGCCTCCAGCTTCGCGAAGTCCATGACGTCGCCGATCAGGTCGAGGAGCGATTCGGCGGCGCGTTGTGAGTTCTCCAGGTAACGGTTCGCCTGCGGCGGCAGCTCGCCCGCCACGCCGTCGAGCAGCAGTTCGTTATACCCCTTGACCGCGCCGATCGGTGTGCGCAGGTCGTGCGAGATGTGGTTGAAGAAGCGCTCCTTCGCACTCGTCACCTCGCGTAGCTCCTCGTACGCCGCGGCGAGCTCCTGCGAGCGCAGCTCCACCTGGTGGTGGAGGCGGGCGTTGCTGATCGCCACCGCCGCGTGGCCAGCGAGGGTCAGCCCCAGCCGCGTGTCGCGGGTCGTCAGCGTGTAGGGGCGCCGATAACCGACGATCAGCGCGCCGAAGGTGTTGCCGAAGAGGGACAGGGGGATGCCGAGCCCCACCCGCATCTCTTCCAGAGCATGGAAAGGGAACTCCTCGACGCGAAAGTCCGCGCCGTTCTCCCCCACTGTCAGCGGCTTGCCCGCCTCCACGACGCGGCGCGCCAGCAGGTAGTCCTCCTTTTCTGCCGCGGCGCCGCGGAGGCCTACCGAAGCGACCGCGTGAGTCCAGCCGCTTTCGGTGGTGTTGACGGTGACGTAGTGCGCCCCGAGCAGCGTGCGGGTGAAGCGCGCGACCAGGTTCAGAACCTCGTCCGGGTCGAGCGTCCGGTTAACGGCGAGCCCAAGCGTGTGCAGCGCCTCCGCCTCCTCGACGCGGCGGCGGAGCTGCTCGCACTCTTTCTGCGAGGTCCGCAGCCGGCGCTGCCGCTCCGCCACCCGGCGCAGCGCGATGGTCAGCGGTTGCCACGGCTCCAGCTCCTCACCGAAGCTGCCCCGCTCCGCCACCAGCACCACCGTGCCGTGCTCCTCCCCCAGCGGGAGGACCAGCATGTGGGCGTCGGGATAGCTGCTCGCCTCGGCGGGGAACTCCGAGCCGAGCGGGTACACCTCCGGCCGCAGCGTGTGGGTCACGGCTTCGAGTAGCTCGCGCGACGGGTCGATCGGCGCCGGCCACGACGCGCGCACGGAGCGCTCCGCCGCGTCCACCCAGAAGGCGCAACGCAGCGGAAGGTGATCGCGGAGGCGAGCCGAAAGCGCCTGCAGCGCGCTTTCGGGTTCGCCCTGCTCGTAGACCTCTACAACGACGGAAGAGTGCATGGGGAAATCGCGGGGATGCGAAGCGTTCGCCGCATGGACTGCGCCAGAGCCTCGTTGGAGACCGAACCGGCGCGTTGCGGAGGCTTTTTGGAGGCGGCGACCCCGCGGAGGCTGAACCCGGGGGGGGTCGAGGCGGGTCGTGCCTGTCCCACTTACGAGGGCCAGAAGACCGGGATGAGCAGCGTAGCGGTGATCAGCAGGATCAGGTTCAATGGTGCACCGACCCTGAAGAAGTCGCCAAAGCGGTAGCCACCGGCGCCATAGACCAGGGTGTTCGTCTGATAACCGACCGGCGTCATGAACGAAGCGGAAGCCCCGAACATGACCGCTACCAGCAGAGCGTAGGGGTTCATCCCTACATCGGCGGCGGTCTGGATCGCGATGGGCGTGAGGACCACGGCGGCGGCATTGTTCGACATGACCTCTGTCAATACCGAGCAGGTGAGATAGAAGGCCGCGACCATTACGACCGGTCCGAACGTCCCGAACGTTTCGCCGATCCAGTGACCCATCCACTCCGCGGCGCCGGTCTTGTCCATCGCGATTCCGAGGGGGATCACCCCGGCGAGAAGGAACACGATCATCCAATCGAGCTCCTCGTACAGCTCGTCGAGCGCTACGCAGCGCGTGAAGAGCATCAGGATCACCCCTACCAGCGCCGCGGAAAGGATGGGGACGATCTCCAGGCCAGCGAAAGCCACCACACCTGCCAGAATGGAAATCGCGACCAGGGCCCGCGGCCGGGGGACGTACGGCCCACCACGCTCTCCGAGCGGCACGAGCCCCGGTTCGCCGACGAGCGAATCGAGAGCCGTCGGGTGCCCGTGAACGAGGAGGATGTCTCCCGGCTCTACCCGGACCTCTGCCACCCGGCCGCGTTTGATCGCGCCGAGGTGCTGGATCGCCATCACGCTCGCTCCGTAGCGCTGGAAGAAGCGGGTCTCCTTCAAAGTGCGTCCCACCACGGCGCTGCCGGGTCCCACCAACACCTCGGCGATCCGCCTCTCCTCCTCGCCCTCGACCGCGGTCTCGGCAGATCCTGCCGCGGCGAGATCCTCCTCTACCCGCTCCACCAGCGTGACGAGTCCCTCCTCGTCGGCGAGCTTGAGGATGTCGTCCGAATCTCCCTGCACCCACAGCAGGTCTCCCGGTCGGAGTCGGCGCGACGCCCGTGGGTTCCAGGTGGTACGCCCGCCGCGCCCCACCGCCAGAACCGAGACGTCGAAGCGCGCGGGCCAGCGCAGATCCTCGAGGGCGCGTTCGGCGGCCGGCGAATCCGGCGTCACCTCCAGCTCGGTAACGAAGCGGCGCACGTCGTACCTGCTCTCGAGATCCGCGGGACGCTCTCGGGTGGGCAGCAGGCTGCGGCCGATCGTGAA
>JBPCJG010000251.1:0-6035 GCA_051005515.1 Longimicrobiaceae bacterium | reverse complement strand
AGCGGCACCTTGCCGAACGGCGCGCTGACCTGCACGCCCGCGATCACCGGCAGCGCCGCCGCCAGCATCTCCTGCGCGATCGCGATCCCTTCCGCGATCCCCTGCTCCTTGCCGCGCTCGCTCGCGCGCCGCATGCGCTTCAGCACCGGCTCCGGCACCACTACCCCCGGCACCTCGTTGGCGAGGAACTCGGCGTTGCGGGCGGAAACCAGCGGCCAGATCCCCGCGATGACCGGGATCTCGATCCCTTCGTTCTCCCGCCATTCCAGGAAGCGGAAGAGCTGAGTTGTATCAAAGACCGGCTGGGTGATCGCGTACTCCGCGCCCGCCTCGACCTTCCAGCGGAAGCGCCCCAGCTCATGCTCGAGGTTCTCGGCTCCCGGGTTGACGCCGACGCCGATGGTGAAGCGCGTCGGTTCGCCAAAGGCGTTGCCGCCGGGATCGAGGCCGCGGTTCAGCCGCGCCACCAGGTTGGTGAGCCCGATGGCGTCGATATCGAAGACCGCTGTAGCGTCGGGATACGGCCCCATCTTCGGAGGGTCGCCGGTGATCAGCAGCAGGTTGCGCAGGCCCAACGCCTGCGCCCCGAGCAGATCCGACAGCATCCCCAGCAGGTTGCGGTCGCGGCAGCAGTAGTGGATCACCGCCTCGATCCCCACCCGCTGCTCGATCAGCACAGCGGTAGGGATGGCGCCCATCCGGCTCTGCGCGCGCGGGCCGTCCGGGACGTTGACGCCGTCGACGCCCGCGTCCTTGAGGAGCTGGACGCCCTCCAGCATCTTTGAAGGATCGACCCCGCGAGGCGGAACGATCTCCACGGTGGTGAGAAACTCCCCCGCGGCCAGCTTCGCCCCCCAGCGGGAGCGCTCCGCGAGCGGCACCGGTTCGTGGGGCTCCTCCGACGGCTCCTCGTCCAGTGCGTCGACAACGTTCACATTGCGCGGCGCCAGCATGCGCACCGCGCCCGCCATGCGCGCGGTGTGGTCCGGCGTGGTGCCGCAGCACCCGCCAACGAAGCGCACCCCCTGGCGGATCAGCCGCCCGGCGTACTCCGCCATATACTCGGGCGACGCCATGTACATGGTGCGGCCGTCGATCTCGCGCGGCAGACCCGCGTTCGGCTGCGTCGAGAGCGGGATTTCCGTCGCCGGGAGCATGCGCTCCACCGCCGCGAGCATCGCATGCGGACCGACGCTGCAGTTCAGGCCGACGACGTCGCCTCCCGCCGCCGCGAGCCGCTCCGCGATCAGCGGGGCGTCGGTGCCGAAGGGGGTGCGTCCGTCCTCGCGGATCACCATCTGCGCGACGATTGGCAGGGCTGAGACCGTGCGGATCGCCCGGATCGCCTGCTGCACTTCCTCGACATCCGCAAAGGTCTCCACGATGAAGAGGTCGACGCCGCCGGCGAGCAGCCCCTCCGCCTGCTCGCGGAACAGGTTGCACGCTTCATCTACGGACGTCGGCCCGAACGGCTCGATGCGTACGCCGAGCGGTCCGATCGCCCCCGCGACGCAGACCCGCCCGTCGGTTGCGTCACGCGCGATCTCAGCCGCGCGCGTGTTGATCGCCACGACGTGCTCCTCGAGACCGAACTTCGCGAGCTTCAGCCGGTTGGCGCCGTAGCTGTTGGTTTCGACGATCTCCGCCCCGGCACGAACGTAGTCGCGGTGCACCTCGCCGACCATGTCCGGCTGGGTGAGGTTGAGCTCGTCATAAGAGCGGTTGATGTAGACGCCGCGCGCGTACAGCACGGTTCCCATCGCCCCGTCGAAGAGGTGGGGGCGCCCGTCGGCGAGCAGCTCCCGGAAGTCAGCCATCGTCGGTAGCGGCGTAGTCGGCGGGGATCAAACCCGCGGGGAGACGCAGCGGGGTGCGGCCGGTGACCGGCACGATCCAGAGGACGCGGCCGGACGCGTCCAACCCGATTTCCGTCGAGCCGGCGGACGGCAGGCAGCGCGCCGGCTCCCCCTCCAGCGGCAGGACCCAGCGTTCGGCCGTCTCCACATGGAGCCGCCCCATCCCGTACTCCAACGCGGCGGGCGGCAACCCGGATGCGAAGCGGTCGCGCAGATGCTCTAGCTCGCGCGCGGGACAGCGCCGGCCCACGACGCCGAGCGCCTCCCGGACGTAGGCGGAATCGTCGCCGATGCCCACGCGATCCGCGACCCGCTCGCGCCGCCGCTCGGGGGAGCGCCAGACCCAAACGAGGGCGATCACCCCCACCACGACGATGGCCGTGGTGGCTCGCCAGATCCCGCGTCGGCGTCGGCCGATGGCGCGATCGAGCCGCTCGTCACGTTTCACAGTGGAGCAGGGGAAGCGGGTACCCTCATCCGGCCGCGAAGTACTTCGCGGCCGGATGGTGCACCACGAGTGCGGCGGTGGACTGCTCCGGATCGAGCTGGAAGGCGGTGGTCAGCCCCACGCCGATCGTTTCTTCGACGGGGAGGATGCGGAAGAGCGTCTCGTGCTGCTCCAGGTCGGGACAGGCACCGTATCCCCACGAGTAACGCAGTCCGCGATCATCCCCGATCCCGAGCTCCTCGCGCACCCGCCGGTTCACCACCTCGGCAGCTCCTTCTGCGGTCTGCACGCTGAAGCCGTGCAGGAAGTAGCCCTCGCTGTACTCCCCCGCGTCGGTACGCCGGGCGATGAACTCCTGGGCGCGATCGCCGCTGGTGACCGCCTGGAGGACCACCACGTCTTCGGGACCGCCGCCGTTCAGCGGGCGGAAGTAGTCGGCCAGGCAGAGCCGCTCCCGATCCTCCTGCCGGGGAAACGGAAAACGGGCGATCTCCCGGGTCCGCTCGGCCGGGTCGAAGACCACCAGCTCGTCGCCGTCGCGCCCCGCGGGGAAGTAGCCGTAGACGGCGCGCGGACGGAGCCACCCCTGCGCGCGCGCCTCGCGCGTGTAGCGCTCCAGCCGCGGCTCGAACTCGTCCGCCACCAGGCGATCCCACTCCTCGCCCTTCAGATTCTTGGCGCCCCACTGCATGCGGTAGAGCGTGTTGCGGTCGATCGCGGCCACCACTTCGTCGAGGGGAATCGGGTCGAGCACCTTGACCCCCCAGAACGGCGGCTCTGGCGCGGCGATGGTTTCGACTCCGCGCACTCTCCCGTCGGGGCGGAGCTCCGCCGCCTGCGCCTTGCGGGCTGCGTACTCGGCGCTGCGGCGCAACATCTCGGCGTTGTGCTCCCTGACGAACTCCGCGCGACCGGCGTCCTGCAGCCGGTCCATGGTTGCCAGCCCCTCGAAGGCATCCTTGCAGTAGAACATCCCGCCGGGGTATGGCTGCTGCTCCACCAGAGCCGCAGCGCGGACGAAGCTCGGGTTGATCGCCGCGCCACCTACCAGCAATGGGTAGTCGAGCCCCCGGCGGTGCAGCTCCTGTGCGCAGAGCGGCATCTGCTTGGAAGTGGAGACGAGCAGCGCGGAAAGGCCGATCGCGTCGGCGGCTACCTCCTCCGCCTTTTCGAGGATGGTATTGACCGGTACCTGCTTGCCCAGGTCGAAGACGGTGTAGCCGTTGTTGGTGAGGATCGTGTTGACTAGGGACTTGCCGATGTCGTGAACGTCGCCGTACACCGTCGCCAGCACGACCTTTCCCTTGGTCTGCCCTTCGCTCTTTTCCAGGTACTCCTCCAGCCGCGCGACGGCGCGCTTCATCACCTCCGCGCTCTGCAGCACGAAGGGGAGGATGAGCTCGCCCGCGCCGAACTTGTCGCCGACCTCCTTCATCGCCGGCAGGAGGACGTCGTTGAGCAGCGCAACCGCGGCGTCGTTCAGAGTACCTCGCGTCGCTTCGCCTTCACCTACCGTGCCGGTGGCTTCGCCGGCTCCACTGCCCGCATCGGCGTCTCGCGCCGCCTCGCCCTTACCCCCCGGCTCCACCCCGGCACCGGCGCCCTGCGGAGGGGGCCGGGAGGTGAGGGCCTCCGCGCCCTTGCGCACCGCCGTGTCGATCAATTCCTCGATCCCCTCCTTCTTGCGGTGGAGGATCTTCCAGTGCAGCGCGGCCTCCGGCTCCATCTCCAGCGTGGGATCGACGCCGGATTCGGCTTCGACGGGCTTCCCCTCGTAGAAGGCGATGAACTCCGCGAGAGGATCGCGCTCCTCCGTGCGGCGGTCGTGGATCAGGTCGTCGGAGAGGCGGCGCTCGTCTTCCGGGATCTCGAAGTACGGCTTGACGTGTGCGGGATTGATGATGGCGGTGTCGAGCCCGGCTTCGACGCAGTGGTGCAGGAAGACGGAGTTCAGCACCGCCCGCGCGGCCGGAGACAGACCGAAGGAGACGTTGGAAACCCCGAGCGTGGTCAGCACGCCGGGGAGCTCCTCCTTGATGCGGCGGATCCCCTCGATGGTTTCGACGGCGGAGCGGCGGAACTCCTCGTCGCCGGTGGCCAGCGTGAACGTCAGGGCATCGAAGATCAGCGCATCAGGCGAGAGGCCGTACTCTTCCGTGGCGATGTGGTGGATCTTGCCGGCTACCTCCAGCTTGTCGTCGGCGGTCTTCGCCATCCCGCCGACGTCGCGGTCGATGGTCAGCGCGATGACCGCGGCGCCGTGCGCCGCCACCAGCGGCAGCACCGCGTCCACCCGCTCGCGGCCGTTCTCGAGGTTGATGGAGTTGACGATGGCGCGGCCGGGCGACTGCTCCAGCGCCACGCGGATCGTTTCCGCCTCGGTGGAGTCGATCGAGAGCGGCGCCTCCACCCCCTGGGAAAGGAGCTTGACCACGGTGCGCATCTGCTCCGGCTCATCCTGCCGCTCAGTGAGCGCGACGCAGACGTCGAGCAGGTGCGCCCCGCTCTCGGTCTGCTGGCGGGCCACGTCGAGCACACCGTCGTAGTCGTCGGCCAGCAGGAGGCGCTTCACCTTGCGCGAACCCTGCGCGTTGACGCGCTCGCCGATCATGGTGGGACGCGGCTCCTGCACCAGATCGAAGGCGCGGATCCCCGAGGAGACGCGGGGGGTGTACGCCACCTCCCGCGACTTGGGCGCGAGGCCGCCGACGCGGGCCACCAGCTCCTTGATGTGCTCCGGAGTGGTCCCACAGCACCCACCGACGACGTTGACGCCGAACTCCCGCACGAACTCTTCGAGCTGCTCGGCGAAAGGGACCGGCAGCATCGGGTAGACGGCGCAGCCACCTTCGTTGTGGGGGATGCCCGCGTTGGGGATGACGGAGAGCGGCAGCCGCGAGTTTTCGCTCAGGAAGCGGATCGGCTCGCGCATGTGCTCCGGTCCGGTGGAGCAGTTCAACCCCAGCACGTCCGCGCCGAGGGCTTCGAGCGTGACCATCGCGGCGGCGATGTCGGTGCCTAGCAGCATCCGCCCCGAGGTGTCCAGCGTCACCTGCACCTGCAGGGCTACGGGGCGGCCGGCGTCCGCGATGGCTTCACGGCACCCGAAGATGGCAGCCTTGACCTCGAGGATGTCCTGCGAGGTTTCGACCAGGAGCACGTCCACGCCGCCCACAACGAGCGCCCGCGCCTGCTCTGCAAAGATCGGCACCAGGTCGGGGAAATTCTTGGCGCCCAGCGTCGGGTCGGAGGCCGACGGTAGGAAGCCGGATGGACCGATCGAGCCGGCGACGAAGCGCGGACGCTCCGGCGTGGAGAAGCGGTCGGCGACGCGGCGCGCCAGCGTCGCGGCGGCGCGGTTGACCTCGTCAACCTGCTCGCCCAGCCCGTACTCTCCCAGCGTGAAGCGGTTGGAGCGGAAGGTGTCGGTCTCGAGCACGTCGGCGCCCGCTTCCAGGAAGCCGGCGTGGATCTCCTCGACCACGTCCGGGCGGGAGATCACCAGGTGATCGTTGCACCCCTCCAGCGTCTCGCCGCCGAAGTCTGCCGCGCTGAGGTCGTAGCCCTGTATCGACGTCCCCATCGCGCCATCGAAGACGAGCACGCGCTCGCTCAGGGCGGCAAGATAGGGGGATTCCGCTGGATCGGTTCTCTGGTTCATCGTCTGGACAACAAAAAAGCCCCGGCACGTGATGGTGCGGGGCTCGCTCGTACGCTGACCGTTTCCGGTC
>JBPCJG010000250.1:0-4998 GCA_051005515.1 Longimicrobiaceae bacterium | reverse complement strand
CTGAGCCCGCTGCTCGGCTACTCCGGTGCGCCGGGCTCCAGCGTCAGCTTCCAGGTGATGCGGGTGTCCGGCGCCAGCGACGCGGACACCGAACAGTATTTCTCGAGCGACAATTCGATGGCCCGCTCGGCGTGGATCCGCTCCGCGTCACCCGCGATCCGGTAGTTCAGCTCCACCACGGTCACCCGGCGGGGCGGCGACGGGGCGCGGGTGAACTCTACCCCGACGCGCAGCGCCACGGGCGGAGTCCGCCGCTTGCGCAGGATCTCCACGACGTCGATGGCGGAGCAGGCGGCGAGCGCGATCAGGAGCGCCTGCACGGGGGACGGCGATGCCTCCCCGGAGCCGTCCACCAGCAGGGTCGCTCCCCCGGCCGGGCCGCCGCGGTAGCGATCGCCCCCTTCCCAGACTACCTCCAGCGGGGGTCTCGGCGGCGGCTGCATCCGAACCACTCAACGCGCCGGCGGCTCGGGCGGATCGCGAGGCTTCGTGCTGTTCGTGGCGGCGATGATGCCGATGCCGATCAGGACGATCAAGCCCACCCCGATCCAGAGCGGAGGAGCGCCGAGCAGAAAGGCGGCTACCGCAAGGCCGATCACCAGGATGACGAAGCCGAAGATGTACGTCTGGAAGGATGTCATGCGACCTCCGTGGAGATGGAAAGTGCTGCGACGCAGCAGGTCGCTGCACGAGCGATGCCGCGACTCAGAGGGCGTGAACGTGCACAGCGACGAGCTCCTCCAGCCAAGAGTGCAAGCGAGCGTTGCTGGCGAGCACCCTGCCGGAGTGCAGCGGGGAGTCGGCGTCTCCCGGCCAGCCGCCGATGCGCCCGCCCGCTTCCGTGACGAGCAGCATCCCCGCAGCGATGTCCCAGGGGCTCAGCCCCAGTTCAAAGAACGCTTCCACGCGACCCGCCGCGACGTAGGCGAGGTCGAGCGCGGCGCTGCCGGCGCGGCGTACGCCCTGCGTCGCCGCGATGGCGTCGGCGACCAGCCGAAAATACGCTTCGGGATTGCCCTTGCCCGCCTTGAAGGGAAAGCCGGTGGCCAGCAGCGCCCGGGTCGGGTCCTCGACTCCGCTGACCCGGAGCGGGACGTCGTTCAGGAACGCCCCCCATCCGCGCGCCGCGGAAAAGACTTCCCTCAGAAAGGGAGCGTGGATCACGCCGGCCGCCACCCCTTCCGCATCGGCGAAGGCGATGCTGACGCAGGCGAAGGGGTGACCGTGTACGTAGTTGGTGGTACCGTCGATCGGATCCACGAGCCAGCGCCGCCCCGTCGCCCCCGCGTCGGCGGCGCCCTCCTCCGCGACGATGGCATCGTCGGGAAAGCGGGAGCGGATCACTGCGACGATCTCCCGCTCCGCCTCCTCGTCGGCGGCGGTGACCAGGTCGCGCGGAGCTTTCTCGCGGACTTCCAATTCGTCCCGGGCCGTGAGCATCACTTCCGCCGCTGCGCCGGCGGCGCGGCGCGCCACCGCCAATTCCGCCGCGAACGGCACCCTCACCGCGCCACCGAGCCTGAGGGGACCGGGGCGCCGCCGCGCCCGAGCAGCAGCGTGCTTCCGACGATCAGCAGCCCACCGGCGAGCCCCCAGCCGTCCGGCACCTCCCGGTAGAAGAGCACCCCCCAAAGCGCCGCGAAGACGATCTGCAGGTAGCCCACGGCGGTCGCCTTGCCGGCGCGCTCCCGCTGCAACCCGAGCGTCATGTACACCTGGCCGGCCTGCGCCGCCAGGCCGACACCGAGCAGCGCCGCCCACTCCCACGCCGTGGGCCAGACCGCGTCGAGCAAAGTGCCGGGAAGCGCGGCGGGGACGGTCACCAGGGTGAAGTAAAAGACGATCACCAGCGGGTCCTCGGTGGCCGCCAGCTTGCGGACGCTGACGTACGCGCCGGCACTGAAGAGCGCGCCCAGCAGCGCGACGCCCACGGCCGCCGGGTCGAGCCGCGACCCCGCGGCACCGAAGAGGAACTCCGGGCGGGCGATCAGCACCACCCCCAGCAGGCTGGCGAGCACCAGCCCGGCTTCCCGCAGCAGCATCCGCTCACCCAGCAGCCAGACCGCCAGCAGAGCGGTCCAAACGGGGTTGGTGTACTGGATCACCGTGGCGTCGGCGAGCGGCAGGTGGAGCAGCGCGTAGTAGAAGCAGGAGAGCGCCGCGAAACCGAGCACGCCGCGGACGACCAGCAGGCGCTCGTGCATTCCGCGCCGCGAGATCCCGGCGCGACGCAGCAGTGCGTAGGTGAGGCCCAGCGTCACGACGCCGCGGACCAGCACGATCTGCTGGCTCGGCACGCGCTCTCCCGCCACCTTGACGAGCAGGCTCATGACCGAGAACCAGAAGGCGCCCAGAGCCATGTAGCGGACTCCGGCGGAGAAGCGCCCCGCCGCTACCCGCTCCACTTCTTCGCCCACGTATTTCGACGGCAGTGAGTGGTGCTCGCCCGCGCGCGCAACGCTACTCTCCACTCGGAGATGGCGCAACACCGGCGTGCTTGCCGGCGCCCCACCGGAGGCGTACGTTGCGGCTGCTTCTTCCCCGGAGCGGCGCCCGCCGTTCCCGCCTGCGTCGATCCACCTCTTCACCCGCCGCCGCATGCCCGAAGATCCCACCTCCGAATTCGCATCCAGCTCCGCGACGCTCGCCGCTTCGGAGACGCCGCGCGCGGGAGCGTCCGTGGCGGAGGGGAAGCAATGGTTCGGACAGCCCCGGGGGCTTTCCACGCTCTTTTTTACGGAGATGTGGGAGCGCTTCTCGTACTACGGCATGCGCGCCCTGCTCATCCTCTTCATGACGGCGACGGTGGCAGACGGCGGGCTGGGCTTCGACGTGGCCAAAGCCGGCGCGGTATACGCGCTCTACACCTCGCTTGTCTACCTGGTGGGCCTCCCCGGGGGATGGATCGCCGACCGCATCCTCGGACAGCGGCGCAGCGTGCTCTACGGCGGCATCGTCATCGCCGCCGGCCACTTTTCGATGGCGATCCCGGGGCTGGCGACGTTCTACGGCGGTCTCGCCCTGATCGTCATCGGCACCGGGTTGCTCAAGCCGAACATCTCGGTGATGGTGGGGCAGCTCTACGCGCCGGAGGACGCCCGCCGCGACGCCGGCTTTTCGATCTTCTACATGGGGATCAACATCGGCGCCTTCGTCGCCCCGCTCGCCTGCGGCTTCCTGGGCGAGAACGTGAACTGGCACTACGGCTTCGGGCTCGCGGGCATCGGCATGACGCTCGGGCTCGTCCAGTACTGGCTCGGCGGCAAGTATCTGGGGACCGCGGGGATGCACCCGCACGCTTCGACCCCGACAGAGCGGGCCTCGAACCTGCGCATGCTCTCGCTGGGGACGGGGGTGATCGTCGGCCTGATCGCGCTGCTCGCCTTCCTGGCTCTCACCGGGGCAGTGGCGCTCACCCCCGAGGCGATCTCCAACGGCTACGGTGTGATCCTCGGCCTCACCGTGGTGGGCCTCTTCGGCTGGCTCTTCACCCGCTCGTACTGGAGCGACGAGGAGCGCAAGCGGCTCTACGTTATCGGCGTGCTCTTCCTCGCCGCCGCGGTCTTCTGGAGCTTCTTCGAGCAAGCGGGGTCGTCGCTCAACCTCTTCGCCTCGGAGCTGACGCAGCGCAACTTCTTCGGCTTCGAGTTCCCCGCCTCGTGGTTCCAGTCGCTGAACCCGCTCTTCATCATCGCCCTGGCTCCGGTCTTCGCCTGGCTCTGGGTGTGGCTGGCGAACCGCGGCAAGGAGCCGTCGAGCCCCGGCAAGTTCGTCTTTGGCCTGATCTTTCTGGGGCTCGGCTTCGCCGTGCTGGTCGGCGGCGCCGTACTCTCGCAGCAGGGGGTGGAGGTGAGCCCCGCCTGGCTCTTCGTCACCTACCTGCTGCACACCATCGGCGAATTGTCGCTCAGCCCGGTCGGCCTTTCCGCGATGACCCGGCTCGCACCGGAGCGGGTGGTGAGCTTGATGATGGGAGTCTGGTTCCTCGCATCGTCCGTCGGCAACTTCATGGGCGGCTTCCTGGTGCGCTTCTACGCCACCATGGAGCTGCCGGTGCTGTTCGGGACGATGGCGGCGTTCGCGGTGGCGATGGGGCTGCTGCTCGCGGTGTTCGTGAAGCCGATCCGGCGCATGCTCGCCCGCTCGGGGTAGCGGTCGGTGGCGTCGGTACCTTCGGGCTGACGTGTTCCACGTCGACCTCGCGGACCCGACGCCGGTCGAGGACCAGCTCGTGCGCACCATTCGCTCGGCCGTGGGCGCGGGAGCGCTGACGGCCGGTGACCTGCTGCCGACCGTCCGGCAGCTCGCGGTCGAGCTGCGGCTGAACCCCAACGCCGTCGCGGCGGCGTATGAGACGCTGGACAGGCAGGGGGTGATCGAAACGCGCCGCGGCGTCGGAACACGGGTCTGCGCGCCGCCAGAGAGCATCGCGCGCTCGGAGCTGATCGACGAACTGGTGGCGCTCGAGGACTCGTTCCTGAAGGAAGCCACCGCTCTCGGCTTTTCACTCGACGACGTCATCATCCACCTCGACGGCCGGCGCCGCTGAACCATGCTCCATGTTGCCCTCCAACACCGACGACGCGCCATGGCGAATACGGACATGGTTCCGACCACGACGAACCTCCCGGCCACCCGCACGGGGCCGCGCCCGAACGTCCTCGCGGCTGCAGCGCTCGGCGTCCCGATGGCGCTCGGGGTGCTGCTGACCGGGCTGACCGGCAGCCCGCTGGCGGTGATCCTGGGAGCCGTGCTGGGAATCGTGGCGGGCATCTCCCCGAAGGTGGCGCAGGAGTGGGAGCGCGCTGTGGTCCTGCGTCTGGGCCGCTATCAGGGGCTGCAGGGGCCGGGCCCGTTCTTCATCATCCCCTTCATCGACTCGATCCCCGCCTGGATCGACCAGCGCACGGTGACCACCGATTTCGCCGCCGAGGAAACCCTCACCTCCGACACGGTCCCGGTGAACGTCGACGCGGTGCTCTTCTGGACCGTGTACGA
>JBPCJG010000249.1:0-11773 GCA_051005515.1 Longimicrobiaceae bacterium | reverse complement strand
AACGAGGTCAGCGCTTCGTGGAACTTCTCCTGGGCGAGCAGCGCGGCCCCTTCTTCATAATAGTCCACCTCGCCCGCCGAAGAAAGCGAGGAACCGGAGATCAGGTTGGTCCACCAGGACATGACGCGGGCGGGTGTGCGGGTACGGCCGGCAAGCCCAAGTTACCCGGCGCTCCGGGGGGACGCAACGCCCGTTCGGGCGACGACGGTTTCTCCTTCCGACAGCAGGATCTCGGCTCCCAGGGAACGTAGCGTCGCTTCCACGCCGCTCCCGCTGCCGGCGACGACGATGCGTCCGCCCGGAACCACGATGCGAACCGCTTCGGCCAGATCTTGCGGTTCCGCAGGGCCCCGCAGCGCGACTCCGCGCAGCGCCCGATCTGCAAAGGGGAAGCCCCGCACCGCCAGCACCTCGTCCACCTCCGGGACCGTGACTTGCCCGCGCTCGGCGCGCAGCTCGACCACCCCCACCTCGGGTACCAGCGCGGCGACCTGCGACGCGACGGTCGCGGCGAAGCCGCGCAGCGCGACCCGCCCCGCCCCGGCGGAGAGCCCGAGCAGCGCGGCCAGCCGGACGGCCGCGTCCCCATCCGCCTCCGTCTCCTTGGACGGCTGGGTCGCACTCGTGCCTTCCAGCCGCAGGTCGAGGACGCCGCTTTCGATGGGATACGCATTGCGGCAGTTCGCGCAGCCGAGGCGCCCCCGCTCGACCCGCCGCTCCTCGTCGATGCGGTCGGCGAGCAGGATCAACCCGCAGTCGGGGCCGCAGCGGGGACAGCGGAGCACGTCCGTTAGGAGGAGCCTCACCGCGGCACGAACTGAGGCGGCCGCGAAGGAAGGTGCCGAGTCAGACGATCCCCGTCACGTCGCGCTCGCTGTACTGGGCCCACTGCTCGGGCGTCTCCCAGACGCGCACCCAGAGCAGGTTGTCGGCGACGGCGCCGAGCCGTGCCTTGAGCGCGTCGTAGACGTAGCGCGCCTGGTTTTCCGCGCTGGTTTCCCGCTCCCGGAAGGCGTCCAGCTCGTTCAGGTTCTCGTGGTCCAGCTGCTCGGCGATGGCTCGCAGGTGCCGCTTGGCATCGCCGAAGTCGTACGCCATCCCCCCTTCCCCCAGCTCCTCGAAGGCGAGCGCCGCCTCTACCACGTACCGGTGCCCGTGCAGCTTCTCGCACTTGCCGCGGTAGCTGCGCAGGAAGTGGGCGGCGTCGTAGTGAGCTTTGACGTTCAGCAGGTACATGGGCCCGTCAGGAAGATTGTACCGCGAGGGAAGACACCGAAACGTCGGGCGGCCGTGTCGCGCTCCACAACACCGCTTCGGCCACGGCCTCCGGGCGGAGCATTTCAGCGCGTGAGGGAAGGTCATCGCGCCGGTCAGGATCCAGTGGATCCCAGAGCGAAGTGTCGGTAGCCGATGGCTCGATCAGGGTTGCGCGCACGCCCGTCCCGCGCAGCTCCTGCACGAGCACCTCGTGCATCCCCCGCAGGCCGAACTTGGCGGCGGCGTACGCCGCGTTTCCCGGCAGGGGGGCGCGCCCGGCCACCGAGCCGATGTGCACCAACTGTCCGGAGCCGCGCTCCAACATGTCCGGCAGGAATGCGCGGCTCACCAGGAAGGGCGCCCGCAGATTCGCCGAAATCTGCGCGTCGAACAGGTCGGGATCGGTTGCCGTGAATGGTGCCAGCGCGAAGCTGCCCGCGGCGTTGACGACCAGGTGGGGGGCGTCGTCGAGCAGCTCGGATACATACCCCATCAGGGCGTGCACCGCCGCCGGCTCCGAAACGTCGGCGGGGATCGCGTGACCGCCGATCTGTATGGCGGCGGCGCGCAGCTCCGCCTCCCCCCGCGCCACCATCCCGACCCAGCAGCCGGCGTCGACCAGCGTCTGCGCGACCGCTCGCCCGATGCCGCGGGAGGCGCCGGTCACCAGCGCGGTCTGCCCCTCCAGCGGCTGACTCACCCGATCAGCGGAGTATCGTGAGAAAGCGCGAGCCGCAGGAACTCCTGCCGGGTGCGGGAATCCTTGAGAAACGACCCCTTCATCGCGCTGGTGAGCGTCTTGGAGTTCTGCTTCTCGACGCCACGCATCATCATGCAGAGGTGGGCCGCCTCGATGATCACGCCCACCCCCTGCGGCCGCAGCACTTCCTCGAGGGCGTGCGCAATCTGCTCGGTCAGCCGCTCCTGCACCTGCAGACGGCGGGCAAAGACCTCGACGATCCGTGGCAGCTTGGAAAGCCCGGCGATGTGGCCGTCCGGGATGTAAGCGATGTGGACCTTGCCGAAGAAAGGAAGCAGGTGGTGCTCGCACAGCGAGTACATCTCGATGTCCTTGACGATCACCATGTTGTGGTGCTCTTCCTCGAAGAGCGCGTCGCCGAGCACTTCTTCGACCGACTGCCCGTAGCCGCGGGTCAGCCACCCCAGGCTCCGCTCCACCCGCTCTGGCGTCCGCAGCAGCCCCTCGCGCGCCGGATCCTCGCCCAGCCGGGCGAGCATCTCCCGCACCAGATCCTGCAGCGGCGGCGGCGCCTCGTCCGCCGGATCGGCGGGGAGGACGAACTCGGATTCGATGCGACGTAGAGGCAGGTCCGACACGTTCATCCTCCGGTGTACTCGACGTAGTTGCGTGGCGTCTCCCAGAGAACCAGCCGCACCAGCTTCGCCGGCAGGCGCGGGGCCAGCCGCTCCCAGAGCGCCACCACGAGGTTCTCTGTCGAGGGGAGTGTCTCGCGCAGCCACTCGACGTCGAGGTTCAGGTTGCGGTGGTCGACGTCCCGCAGCACCTCCTCCGCCACGTCCCTGACGTCCGCCAGATCCGCGACGTACCCGGTGCGGGGATCGATCGGACCCTCGACCGTCACGTCCAGCTCGTAGTTGTGCCCGTGCCAGTTGGGCGAGTTGCAGAGCCCGTACAGGGCGCGGTTCTGCTCGTCCGAAAGCGCCGGGTTGTGCAGCCGGTGTGCGGCGCTGAAGTGCACGCGCCGGGTAATGCGAACGACGGGAACGGCTGCTACTGCCTCATCCATCGCGCCCTCGATCCGCGAGAAAAAAGCCGGCCTCGCGAGCGAGACCGGCTGGACATCAGCAACGCGGCGAGGAGGGTTTTTGAAGCCTGTTTGCAACAGTTTGGTGGCCTCCCAGCGGTTCTCCGCCTTCCCCGAAGGGCGTGGCGTCCGCCGCAAAAGTCGGCCCCGGCTTCAGAATTGTTGGCTCAAAAATGGAGCTCCTCGACACGTCACCGATAAGAAAAGGTACAAACAGCGTGGGGAACGGTCAAGCTGATCCGGAACTGGACGCGGAATCGACACGCATCAGAAGAGCAGCTTGTACACCAGCGAGAAGTTCCTGCCGGGGTTCGGCGCGAACTCCTTGATGCGGCTGGCGGCGTCGCGGTACTCCTCGTCGAGCAGGTTGTCGACCCGGAACGTCAGGGTGTGCACCTGGCCGGAGCGGATCAGGTTGTAGCCGAAGTTGACCCCTACCAGCGCGTACGCGTCGGTAGCGAGCTCGCCCGGCTGCACGCGCTCCTGAGCGAAGGCGTGGCGCACCTCACCGCCCGCGGAGATGGTGCCGTTGTCCCAGCGCACGGAGCCGCCGAGGCGGGCCGGCGGGATGAACGGCAGCGGACCGCCGTCCACGAAATCGCCCCGCACCACGTCTCCCAGCGCCCCGAGCACCAATTGGGGTGCTACGGCGTACTCCACCCGGCCTTCGACCCCGCGCAGGGTGGCGTCCGCCTGTGAGAACTGGTTCAGGGGGACGACGAACGATTCGTCGTCCTCTACGACGGTAGTGTCCCCGATGATGTTCGGGAAGATGTAGCCGTCGATGCGGTTCGCGTACACCGCCGCCTGCCCGCTGACGCGTCCGGTCTGCGTCCGCAGAACTGCCTCCGCACCCAGGTTGCTTTCCGCGTCCAACCCCGGATCACCGCGGTCGAAGGTGCCCACCGCAGCGTGGAAGGCGTTGGAGAAGAGCTCCTCGACGAGCGGCGCCCGAAAGGCCCGGGCGACGCTGCCAGCCAGCGAGATCCCCCGGGCGAGCGGATACGTTACCCCAGCCGACGCCGAAAACTGGTCGAAGTCGCGGGAGCGGGCGGGGCCGAACTTCTCGTCTCCCTCCCGGGTGGTGACGCGGTACAGGTCGTATCGGGCACCGAGCTGGAGCCGCGGCACCGTCGCGCTGTCGGCCGACCTGCCCAGCGGCACCTCCTGGAAGACGAAGATCCCACCGCTGTTGTTGTCCGCCGGCGGCGTCAACGCTTCCTCTCCCGTGGCGGCGTACTGGCGAAACAGCCCCGACGCGCCGATCGCACCCTTGGCGTTCGGCAGGAGCTGCGTGCGCGCGGTGAGGCCGAGCGTCTGTGTGTTCAGGTTGAAGGTGGTGCCGATCTCGCCGGAATCCTCGATCTCGTCGTGCGTATACCACTGCGCGGCCCCGTCGAAGCGCAGGTCGGTGAGGTACGGGTTCGCTACGACCACGTCGGTGCGCGCCTGGATCTCCTCGCGGTGACCTTCCAGGTGCACTCCCGATTCCGCTGCGTCCGGCGCCGCCGGCAGGCCGTAGTCGAAGCGGTACGTCCCGCCGGCGACTCCACCGGAGAGCCGATCGCCCGCGTAGCCGACCCCCAGATCCGCGTGGCGGTTGCGGAAGAAGCTGTTCTCCAGCCTTCCCGCACCTCCGACGCGGACGTCGCCGGCGTCGCGGAAACCGCCCTTGACGCTCGCCGCGAACCTCCCGGCCAGCGGGAAGGTCAACTGACCGGACAACGCCCCGCCCGAGCTCACCGACTCTCCCTGTCCCGCCAGGTATCCTTCCAGGTGTGACGGTACAGCGTTGGGAATGTCGCTGGAGATCACGTTCACCACGCCGCCGAGGGCGCTGGTGCCGTAGAGGAGCGAAGCGGGGCCGCGCACCACCTCGATGCGTTCCGCGCCGAGCGGATCGAGGGTGAGGCCGTGGTCGGGAGAGTTGCCCGACAGGTCACCAGTGCGGGAGCCGTTCTGGAGCACGAGCACGCGGTCGCCGCTGAGGCCCCGGATCACGGGGGTCGACGCCGCGGGACCCGCGTAGCGCACCGAGATCCCCGGCTGATCGCTGAGCGTCTGGGCGACGCTCGCACCCAGCTTCCGGTCCAGCTCCTTGCCGGAGAGCTGGACGGTGGACTGAGCGACGTTGAGGGGGTCGCTGCCGCCGGGAGACGCCGTCACGTTCAGCCCCTCCAGCGCGAGCGGGGTCGCCCGCAGGGTCACGACCACCGCGACGGCGGGTCCACTCGCGGGGACCGTCACCTCGACGTGCCCCGGCGCGTAGCCGAGCAGCGACACGTCGAGGTGGTAGCTCCCCGGCGGAACGCCGCCCAGGGTGAAGGTGCCGTCGGCGGCGGTGGTGGTGGAGCGTCTCGCCACGGCCAGCGTGACGCGTGCGTTGGGAAGCGGCGACCCCGCGGCGTCCCGAACCACGCCGGTGATGGGCGGCGCAGCGTTAGTTGGGGGGCGGTAGGTCGCGTGAGCGGCCGTGGCCGTCGCGACGAGCATGACGATCGAGCATACGGCGCGACCGGGCAGATTGAAGGGCATTCTCTCTCCTGATCCGGGAGGTGCCAGCGATCGCGTCGACGCCGGAACGGCGCCGCGCATCGCGGCTGCGTGATGTGGGGATGGGCCGGAAGGGCCCTGGATCAGGCGAGCGGTGGAGCCCGGGCGCGGGTGGAGGAGGTGAGGACTGCGGCGTTTACCTGCGACGACTCGGGCGCCAGCTCCGGGATCGGAACCGCCGTGAACGAAACGGTCGGCTGGGTGGTCGGTAGGGCCGCCCCCGTGAAGGCGTGGCAGAGCACGCACGAGCGTTCGTCGTGCGGAGCGGGCGGCTGGGGACGGCGCTCGTCCCGCGGCTGCTCGGCAGACGCGGTGGGGGCCTCGCCCCGGACCGCTCCGGCGTGCGCCCCCGGACCAATGGCGGCGCCGGCGAGGTGCAGCACGGCCGCAAGCAGCAGGCTCAGGCGAGCCGGCGTGCGGAAGAAGTCGCGGGGGGTTGTCATCCCGTCGGGCGTACCCCTGTAGATGGGGCGCGTTCCGTGAGCCGACGCCGCACCGCCGACCGCCTCCGTCAGCACACCCGGGGCGGCGGTCAGACATCTCCGCGCCGGCAGGCAGACCGCTCGGCACCGTCGGCCATCGGCGCCTCCGCTGACACCGCTTTTCGCCGGCACCTCCTACCAAACTGGCTGCGGGACCAGCGAAAGAGCGCAAAGACATCGGCCTCCACCGCACGCCCCTTGACACGCGTGCGCGGAGCGGGTACCTGTAAATTACTTGAGAATGATTCTCAACTATAAGAATCATTCTCCATTCGCCCAGCGAGGCACCCGGTCGCGGGCCGGGTGGATCGCGACGGGTGCGCTTCTCATCACCGCTCCGCCGGGACCAAAGACGATGCAGATATCAGTGCGGCAGCTCGCAAGGAAGTACTGGGTTTTCATGACCGCGGCAGCGATCGCTTCTGCGCTGCTGCCCGGAACCGGCTGGGCGCAGAGTGCCAGCGTGACCGGCACGGTGGTAACGCGGGAGAGCGGGGCCCCACTATTCGGTGTGAGGATCGAGGCGCAGGATGGGCGGCTGCGTGCCGTCACCGACGCGCGCGGCCGTTACTACCTTGCCGGCGTGCCGTCGGGAAGCTCGACGCTGCGGTTCACGCGGCTGGGCTACCGGGCAGTGGCTGAGCAAGCCGAGCTCGCGCCGGGTGAGCGCCGGGTGATCGACGTGCGGCTGGAAATGCAGCCGCTCGCGCTGAACCCGATCGCCGTGCTGCTCGAGCGGACGCGGATGGTGGGCGACCCGCTGACGGCGGATGTGATCCCTGGTTCGGCCGCGTTTCTGAGCCGTCAGGATATGCAGGAGCAGAAGCTCCTCTTCGATGACGTGCACGACGTCGTGCGCCAGATCCCCGGCGTCTACGTGCAGGATGAGGAGGGCTACGGTCTGCGGCCGAACATCGGGATGCGGGGCACGGGCGTCGAGCGCAGCTCGAAGATCACCCTGATGGAGGACGGTGTGCTCGCAGCGCCCGCACCGTATGCCGCTCCCTCAGCCTACTACTTTCCGACCGTAGGCCGGATGGAAGCCGTCGAGGTGCGCAAGGGCTCGAGCCAGATCCAGTACGGGCCGTACACCATAGGCGGAGCGCTCAACCTGATCTCGACACCAATCCCCGAGGAGCCGTTCAGCTGGGCGGCCGATCTGGCCGGCGGCCGCGACGCGACCGGGAAGCTGAACGGCCGCGTCGGCGGCTCGACGGAAAACTGGGGGTGGCTGTTCGAAACGTACCAGCTCCGCACCGACGGCTTCAAAGAGCTGCCGAACGGCGGTAACACCGGCTTCCGGCTGCAGGATTACGTCGGCAAGGTACGTTACCGCACCGCTCGTGACGCCCCCGTCTACCAGGAGCTCGAGCTGAAGCTCGGCTACTCGGCCGAGGTTTCGGACGAAACGTATCTCGGGCTGACCGACAGCGACTTCGCCGCGCGGCCGCTGCTCCGCTACCCCGCGTCCCGCTTCGATCGAATGGACAACGACCACCAGCAGATCATGCTGCGCCACTTCGTGCGGCCCGGCGGCGTCTTTGATCTGACGACCACCCTCTACCGCAACGACTTCGCACGCAACTGGTACAAGCTGCAGAGCGTGACCGGAGTCGGCATCGCCAACGTGCTCGATGACCCGGGCGAAAACGCGGCCGCGCTCGCGATCCTGAAGGGCGGCGAGAGCGAGGCCGATGCGCTCAAGGTGCGGGCGAACAACCGTGAATATTTCGCGCGCGGGGTACAATCCACGCTGGGCATCAGCGGAGCAGTCGGTGCGACCACCCACGGCGTTGAGCTCGGCGTCCGTTTCCATCAGGACCAGGAAGATCGCTTCCAGTGGGAAGACGGCTTTCGGATGACCGGTAGTGAAATGATCCTCACGTCGCACGGCACGCCGGGCAGCCAGAGCAATCGGGTGAGCGAAGCCGAGGCGGTCGCCGTATATCTCCAGGACGAGATCGGGTGGGGCAAGCTGACGCTGACGCCAGGGGTGCGGTGGGAGACGATCGACTTCACGCGCACGGACTACGGCGAGCAGGACCCCGACCGGACGAGCCCCGCAAAGGTCCGCGAGAACCACGTCAGCGCGGTGATCCCCGGCATCGGCGCGACGTACGAAATCCGGCCGTGGATGGTGGCGTTTGGCGGCGTGCACAAGGGCTTCGGGCCGCCGGGGCCAGGTGCGGACGCGCAGACCGACGCGGAGGAGAGCGTCAGCGTCGAGCTCGGCGCGCGTGCCCGGCGTCACGGGTTGGCCCTGCAGCTTGCCGGCTTCGCGAGCGACTACTCGAACATTCTGGGGCGGGCGACCCTCGCGATCGGCGAGAGCGGCGCGGGGGAGCTCTTCAACGGCGGTGCGGTGGACGTGCGCGGGATCGAAGCAGCCGTCGAGTACGATCCGTTCTGGGGGCGCGGCTTCGGGGTGCGGTTGCCGCTCAGGCTCGCCTATACGTTCACCGACGCCGAGTTCCGCACCGCGTTCGAAAGCGACTACGGACCGTGGGGCGACGTCGAGCCGGGCGATGAGCTTCCGTACCTGCCCCGGCAGCAGTTCAACGCGAGCGCCGGAGTCGAAACGAACCGCTGGGGTGTGACGCTCGCCGCACGGGGGTCGAGCGCGATGCGCACCCTTGCCGGCCAGGGCCCGATCAGCGCAAGCGAGGCCACCGACGACTACGTCGTCCTCAAGCTGACGGGCGAGTACACGCTCCCGCGCTGGGGAACGCTCTATGCCGGCGTGCAGAACCTGACCGACGAGCACTACATCGTCGCGCGCCGCCCAGCGGGCGTGCGGCCGGGGCTGCCACGCACGCTGCTGGTGGGACTGCGGGTCGGCGGCGGGTGAGGCGGCGCTATCGACCAATGACCGCTGTAAACGGCGCGTTCCGGAGTTCCGCCGCGACGTCCGTCAGTCGCAAAAGGAGCGGAGTCGCGCGAGGTTACGCAGATCCGACGTCAGATCGTCGCCCTTGGGGGTTTCCAGCAGCTTGGGCACGTCGGCGAAGCGCGGATCGGTCATGAGCCTCCGGAAGGGCAGCTCCCCCAGCTCGCCTTCGCCGATCCCCGCGTGGCGATCTCGGCGGCTGCCGAGCGGCCGCAGGGAGTCGTTGAGGTGGAAGAGGCGCAGCCGCTCCAGGCCCACCTGGTCGTCGAACTCCCGCATCACTCCGTCGTAGTCGCCGCGCAGGTCGTACCCGGCCGCGAAGACGTGGCAGGTGTCGAAGCAGACGCCCACCCGGTGTCGAAGCGGTGCGGAGATGCGTTCGATCATCTCCGCGACCTCCACGAACGTGGCCCCCAGCGCGCTCCCGGCGCCCGCGGTGGTCTCCACCAGAACCAGCGTGTCGCCCGGCACGTCTTCCAGCGCGCGCTCGAGCAGCTCCGCGTTCCGCGCGACGCCGTGATCACGATCCCCGTCGGTGGCGTTCCCGGGATGGGTCACCACCGCGTCGAGGCCGAGCAGCGCGGCCCTCCGCAGCTCGCCGCGAAAGCAGGCGAAGGAGCGCTCGGCCAGCCCGGCATCGGGGCTGGCGAGGTTGATCAGATAGGAATCGTGTGCATTGCTCCAGCCGAAGCCATGCGCCGCCACCGTGTCCCTGTACGTCGCGACCCGATCGGCGGGGATGTCCGGCTCCGCCCAGCGGCTCGGCTGCTTGGTAAAGATCTGGATCGCCGCGGCGCCGATCTGCGCACCGCGCGCCGGCGCGGTTTGTACGCCGCCGGCGGTCGACACGTGTGCCCCGAGGAGGTGCGGGACCATCTGGGTAGAGGAATTTCGGGAAATTGTGAAAGGTAGACATCCCGCCGCGGGGGTGTCAACGCGCTGCTCAGACGCATAGATTCTTGCCGCCGCTCCGCCGACCCATCCGCACCGCACCGCCCAGCGCATGCTCCACCTCTGGCACGACCTCCCGCCGGGACCGAATCCCCCGGACCAGATGACCGTGATCGTGGAGATCCCGCGGGGCAGCCGCAACAAGTACGAATTGAACAAAGAGACGGGCCTCTTCCGGCTCGATCGGGTGCTCTTCAGCGCGGTCCACTATCCCGGTGACTACGGCTTCTTTCCGCAGACGTACGCGCAGGACGGCGACCCGCTCGACGCGCTCGTGATGGTCACCGTTCCCACCTTTCCGGGGTGCGAGATCCACGTCCGGCCCATCGGCCTCTTCCGCATGAGCGATCGGGGAGAGCTCGACGAAAAGGTGCTCTGCGTCTCGGTCGACGACCCGCTGTACGACGACTACCACGATCTCGCCGGGGTCCCGCAGCACTTTCTCCGGGAGGTGCAGCACTTCTTTTCCGTCTACAAGGATCTGGAGGGCGGCCGGGTCAGGACGCTGGGCTGGGAAGATGCGGACGCGGCGCGCGCCACCATCCAGGATGCGATGGCTCGATACGGGCTCCTGCGCAGCCGCGAAGCCGTCGCGGCGGCCGAGATCCCCCACGACCGCGCCGGCAAGGAGCTTTGAACGCGGGGAACCACCGGCGCGGCGGCTGGCTTCGTTACGGTGGCGTCGTTCCAGAGCCCGTCGGAGGTTCGACGCACCCCTTCAGGGCGGCGAAGCGTAGACTGGAAGGACGACTTCATCTACCCGGCCCGAAGATCTAAAATGAAGGCGGTTCCGCTCCGTCACACCCTGGCACTGCTGCTCTTCATCCTCGGGACGTGCATCCCCGCTACGGGGATCGCGCAGAACGGCGGCTTCGACCATTCCGCTTTCGATCGTCTGCTGCGGGCGAACGTGAACGCGACGGGTCTGGTGGACTACGCGGCGTTCGATCGCTCCGACGAATTCCGCCGCTATCTCAACACGCTGGCGGCGGCCGACCTCGGCTCGCTGTCGCGAAACGGGCAGCTCGCCCTCTGGATCAACGCGTACAACGCCTACACCATCGCGCTGATCAACCGGAAAGACCGCCCCGAATCCATCCGCGACATCAACCGGACCCTCGGGATCGGGCCCGGCAAACCGTGGAGCATCCGTATCGCAAAGGTAGGGGGGAAGACGTACACGCTGGACGAGATCGAACACAACGTCATCCGCCCCCAATTCGAAGAGCCGCGGATCCACTTCGCGCTGGTGTGCGCGGCGCTGGGCTGTCCGCCACTACGACGAGAGGCGTATACGGGCGCCAGGCTGAACGCGCAGCTCGACGAGCAGGCGCGCCGCTTCCTCGCCGAGTCTCCCGCCAGGAACCGCGTGGATGTCTCCGACCGGCAGGTGCATCTGAGCCCGATCTTCAAGTGGTACAAAGAAGATTTCGGAAACACTTCCGCGAGCGTGCAGAAGTACGTAGCGCGGTTCTTCCGCGACGGTCCCGAGCGGGCGCTGCTGGCCAGCGGAAACGCGGATCTCTCCGATACCGACTACGACTGGTCGCTGAACCGCCAGGCGGGCGGCGGGTGACGCCGTCGTACGGAGCGGAGGATACACGATGAAGAAGTGGCTCAAATGGGGTGCGATCGCCGTAGTGGGGATCGGAGCTCTCTTTCTTTTCGGACGCTTCGCCGGCGGGTACATTCCGCGCTTCACGCGCTGGGTCGACGGGCTGGGTGCGTGGGGCCCGGTGGTGTTCGTCGTGGGATACGCGCTGGCCACGGTGTTCTTTATCCCGGGCGCGCTGATGACGCTGGCCGCGGGAGCGATCTTCGGGCTCGTGGAGGGCACCCTTTATACCATCGTCGCC
>JBPCJG010000248.1:0-4025 GCA_051005515.1 Longimicrobiaceae bacterium | reverse complement strand
CGACGAGAGGCGCGTGAAGCCCACGATGTCCGCGAACCACACCGCCGCGAGCCGCCGGGTCGTCCGGCGGGTCACCCGCCACGGCAGTCGCGTTCGCTCAGGCACAGACAGGTAGGCGCGAGGGCTGGGAATGGCACGGTCAGCCGTCGCAAGATGGCGTCCGGGTCTGGCTCGTCGCAAGTGCGCTTTTGCAGCCCGGTGCGGCCGACGCACCTTTCGCGGCGGTCCTCCCGAGGAGAGAAGCCGTTCAGCCGCCGCTCGAGCGGGATCCTAGTACCCGCGCGTAGACCTCCTCGACGAGGCCGGCCTGATCATTCCAGGTGCGCTGCGCTTCGGCTCCCCGCCGGGCCGCGGCTCCGAGCTTCGTCGCGAGTTTCGGGTGGTCGAGGAGGTGGAGGATGCCGGCGGCGAAAGGGGCGGGCTCGCCCTCGCCCACGAGCCAGGCCGTACGCCCATGTTGCAGTCCTTCCCCGGATCCGGCGAAGGAGACGATCGGCTTCCCCGCTGCCATGTAGTTGAGCAGCTTCAGGGGAATCCCCGGACAGTCCAGGCGAGGATTGAGGAGCACGTCCGCCTCGGAAAGCAGCCGCGGAAGGAGCTCGAAAACCGCGTGGCGCACCTCCACCGCGTCCTCGATCTCCAGATCCCGCGCGAGCGCCCGGTACGGCTCCCATCCATCGCCATCCTCGGTGATGATCCGCAGACGAGCGCCGGGACGCTCCCGTCGAACGCGTGCGAACGCCTCCAGAAGGAGGTCGATTTTCTGATACGCCGCGAGGTTGCCCGCGTACACCAGGAGCGGCGCCCCGTCCGCAGACGCGGGTGCTGCCGGGCTCGGCAGCGGCCAGCGTTGCATCCCGTTTCCGATCACCGAAACCCGGTCGGCGGACAGCTGGCCGGCGGCGGTCAGCTGGCGCTTGATATCGTTGGTGACGGCGATCACGTGGTCGGCCCGTCGCGGCAGATGACGGTCGAGCCAGCTCCCCGCGGCCGTCTTCAGCCGGGTAGGGAGCAGGAGAGGGTAACTGGGAAGCTCCGCTTCGAGCAGCGTGTGGGCGTCGTAGATCAGGGGACGCCGCTTCCGCGGGACGGCTGCGGCTACCATGAGGCCTTCGTAGTGGTGGGCGTGGACCACGTCGATCACGTGACTGCGGAGCACCTGCAACAGCTTTGCACAGAGCAGTGGATCGATCAGCAGGAGCTTCTGATACGTCGGTCCCGGTCCGGTCTTGCGGTAGGTGGGGACATGGCGAATGCGGTGGAGGTGCAGGCAGCCGGGAACCTCTCCCTCGCCGAGATGATAGGTGACCAAATGTACTTCGTGTCCCCGCAGTGCGAGAGCTTCAGCGAGCCGCAGGATGCGGATGGGAGTGCCGCGGGGTGCCGGGAGGGGACACGCCGCCACCATGGCGATCCGATAACGAGGGCGCATCTTCAGTCTCAGGTTCGCATACCCAACCCCTACGGAGCTACGGCACACGCCTCACCCCCGGATCGGTACGGTTTGGAAGATCCAGTCCAGGGTGATGATCGCGGCGGCGTCGATCCGGCCTGGCTCCAGCGAGGACGCTCCCTCACGATGATAGCAGCAGGCGTCGGGAACGACCATGATGCTGTCCACGGAGCCCGCAAGGAGCGTCGCCCCGCCGTGCGCGATCCGGGAGCATGCAACTTCGTTTGCAGGAATCCACGCCGACGCTGCCTTCCGAGATCTCTTCCACCGGACGTCGGCGTGCCCCAGCTCCGACTGCGCCAGGTTGAGCGGCGCATCACCATGGCGTAAGTTGCGATAGCGCAGGCGGCCGCGTTGCGGTCGCGAGCGTCACAGCTATTTCTCGCGCCCAGTCCAGCGTTGGCTGAACGCCGTTCCCGATGTCGTCGAGGTGCCTCGCCGCGCCTGCTGCAACCTTCCGTCCGACTGCACGAAGGTTCGAGCGGGCACAGGTGGGCAGATGGGTGATCGGGACGCGGTGAGCTCCGACCCCGCGGCACGGTCGGCATCCGGCGAACGGCTCGCCGCTGTCTGGTTCGCCGACATCGTGGGCTACACCCGCCTTTCGGCGGAGGACGCGCCGGCGGCGTTGCGCCTCGTCGAGATCTTCCAGCAATCCGCTCGTGCCGCCGTGGAGCGGCACCACGGCAGGTTGGTGAAGTTCATAGGAGACGCGGCGCTCGCCGAGTTCGGCAGCGCCAGTGCCGCCGTGCGTGCGGCGGCGGAGCTCCAGGCCGGCTTCGCGCGGGAGGTCGCCGCCGCCGAACTCGCCGCCCGGCTGAGGATCGGTGTCCACATCGGTGAGGTCAGCGTCGCCGCCGACGAGGACATCTACGGAGACGGGGTGAACATCGCCGCGCGCTTGCAGGGTGCGGCCGAGCCGGGCCAGCTGCTGGTGAGTGACGATGTGTGCCGGCAGCTTCGCCGCTATCCGGAGTTCCGCTTCGAGTGCGTCGGAGAGCAGACGCTTCGCGGCGTCGCCGTGCCGATCACCGCGTACCTGCTGCAGCCGGGGGAGCGCCTGCAGGCTCCGCCGCAGCGGGGAAGGGGGCAGCGTCTGCGGCCGTTCAGCGCCCTCGCTCACAGGCGCTGGATCATCGCGGCGGTCGCGCTGGTGCTGCTCGCCGGGATCGCCTTCGCCGCGCAGAGATATCTCGCTGTGCGCACCGCTCAGGCGACACCGACCCGGCTGGCCGTACTCCCGTTCGACAACCTGGGGCCGGATCAGGAAGCGTACTTCGCCGACGGGGTGACGGAGGAGATCACGGACCGGCTGTCGAGCATCGGAGGCCTGGAGGTGATCGCGAACACGAGTGCGAAGACCTACAAGCAGACGCAGAAGCCGATCCGGACCATCGCCGAGGAGCTCGGTGTGGAATATCTGATCGGCGGGAGCGTGCGGTGGAACCGACCCGGGGGGCAGGGGGACAGCGTGGAGGTGACGGCACGTCTCATCCGGGCGTCCGACGATACGCAGGTCTGGAAGGAGAACTATCCGGTAGCGCTGGCGAGCATCGTCGATGTCCAGTCGGAGATCGCAGAACGAGTAGCGTCCGAACTCGACGTGGTCCTGCTCGAACCGGAACGGCGCCAGCTCGAAGCCCGCCTCACCGACGATCCCCGAGCGTACGACGCCTACCTGCGCGGCAACAGCTTCTACGACCGTAGTTGGGCGCGCGCAGACCTCGACTCGGCCATCGCCATGTACCGGCGCGCCACCGAGCTGGATCCGAATTTCGCACTCGCCTTTGCAGCTCTGGGCCGCGCTCACGCCTGGGCCCACCAGCTCCGCTACGATCTCACACGGGAGCGCTTGAATGCAGCGAAGGTGGCCGTCGAGCGAGCTGTATCCCTCGACCCGGAGCTTCCGGAGGGCCACGTCGCGAAGGGATTGTACTACTACTGGGGCCTGGGCGAGTACCAGCGTGCTATCGACGAGTTCGAGATCGCGAAGAGGCTGCAGCCGAGCAACGCGGAGGCGGCCCGGCAGATCGGCAACGTCCAGCGCCGGCAGGGCCTGTTCGACGAGGCGATCCGCAGCTATCAACGGGTCGTCGACCTCGATCCGCGCTCCCACATCGGCCGCTTCAATCTCGGGGAAACCCAACTCTTCGTCCGGAACTACGCACCGGTCGAGAAGATCCTCACCAGCGTCAATACCCTCTCGCCGTTCTTTATCGAGGGGTACACGCAGCGAGCACGTCTCGCGCTCAATTCGCGCGGCGATCTCGAAGGCGCCCGGCGCATCTCTGCCCAGGCGGAAGAGCGCGTTCCCCCGCCGCAATGGCGGCCCGATCTTTTCGAGTTCGGCATCCTGATGTCTCCCGAACCGGATCAGGTGCTGGATCGCATGCGCGACGCCATCGGCGATGCGAACCGTTGGGCGTACTTCGACGCGCGGGGCGGGCACGCGTGGTCTACCGGTCGGCGGGAGCGGGCCGGGATCTACTACGATTCCGCGCGCGTCGAGCTGGAGAAAGTGCAGGCGCGGGAGCCGGATCAGGCGTGGGTCCACGCCGCACTGGGCCGCGCC
>JBPCJG010000247.1:0-10824 GCA_051005515.1 Longimicrobiaceae bacterium | reverse complement strand
CGAGTGAGCCCGGAGTCATCTTCACCTGCTTCGGCGACATGATGCGGGTACCGGGCGGAAACGGGACCCTGCTGGAAGCGAAGGCCGCGGGGGCCGACGTGCGCATGGTCTACTCTCCGCTCGACGCCTTTCGGATCGCCAAGGAGCACCCCGACCGCGAGGTGGTCTTCTTCGCGATCGGCTTCGAGACCACCGCGCCCTCCACCGCGCTCACCCTGATGCGCGCCAAGGCGGAGGGGCTCACGAACTTTTCCTGCTTCTGCAACCACGTCACCATCGTGCCCCCGCTGCGGGCGCTGCTGGAGTCGCCGGACCTGCGCCTCGACGGATTCGTCGGACCAGGACACGTCTCCACCGTAGTGGGCGCGCGCCCCTTCGAGTTCATCCCGCGCGAGTACGGGCTCCCGATCGTCGTCTCCGGCTTCGAGCCGCTCGACGTGCTGCAATCCGTCTACATGCTACTCTGCCAGCTCCGCGAGGAGCGGCGTGAGGTCGAGAATCAGTACAAGCGGGTGGTTCCGTACGAGGGGAATCCGCAGGCGCTCCGCGTCCTGGCGGAGGTGTTCGAGCTACGCCCGCACTTCGAATGGCGCGGCCTGGGCTTCATCTCGCAGAGCGGTTTGAAGCTGTCCACGGCGTACAGCGACTTCGACACGGAGCTGCGCTTCGATGTCCCGGGCGTCCGCGTGGCCGATCCCAAGGCGTGCCAGTGCGGCGAGGTCCTCAAGGGAGTCATCAAGCCGTGGGAGTGCAAGGTGTTCGGGACGGCGTGCACTCCGGAGCGGCCGATCGGCACCTGCATGGTGTCGAGCGAAGGGGCGTGCGCTGCGTACTACAACTTCGGCCGTTTCGCGCGCGAAAGGGAGGTGGTGTGACCCCGCCCGAGCAGGCCGCGCCCCCCGCGCCCCCGGAGATCGACGAACGCGAGCGCGAGGCGCTCGCCAAGATCGCTCGCGTGCGGGCGATGCCGGCCCGCTTCCGCGACGAGCAGATCACTATGGCGCATGGCGCCGGCGGCAAGGCCACGGCTACGCTGGTGCAGGGCTTGTTCGTCCCCGCCTTCGCGTCGGACGTGCTCGGCGAGCTGGACGATGCCGCTTCCATCGCCGTGGATGGGGTGGACCTCGCGCTCACCACCGACAGCTTCGTGGTCAAGCCGATCCGCTTCCCCGGCGGCTCCATCGGTGATCTGGCCGTGAACGGGACCGTCAACGATCTCGCCGTTTCCGGTGCCCGGCCGGTCGCGCTGACGCTTTCGCTGATCCTGGAGGAGGGGCTGCCGGCGGAGACGTTGCGGGCGGAGACCGAGGCGATCGCCCGCGCCGCCGAAGTTGCCGGGGTTCGCGTCGTCGCCGGCGACACCAAGGTCGTCGAGCGCGGTCACTGCGACGAGATGTACATCTGCACCACGGGGCTCGGACGCCGTGACCAACGCGCCCGACTCTCGCCGGCGTCGCTCCGTCCCGGCGACCGCATCCTGGTCTCCGGGCGGATCGGCGATCACGGCACCGCGGTCATGCTCGCCCGCGGCGAGTTCGAACTGGACGCCGACATCGAATCGGACACCCGCTCGCTCTGGCCGGCGGTCGACGCCCTGTTGGACGCAGCGGGCGAAGGGCTGCGCTGCATGCGCGACGCTACGCGCGGCGGCGTGGCATCGGTGCTGAACGAACTGGCGAAGTCGTCGGGTGTGGCAGTGCTCGTACACGAAGGCGAGATCCCCGTGCACCCCGCGGTGACCGGCGCCTGCGAGATCCTGGGGATCGACCCGATGTACGTGGCGAATGAGGGGAAGCTGGTCGCGTGCGTCGCTCCCGAACACGCCGACGCCGCGCTGAAGGCGCTCCGCGCCGTCCCCGGCTGCGGGGACGCCGCGGAGATCGCCGAGGTCAAGGGCGATCCGCCGGGGATGGTGTTGGTGCAGACGGCGTTCGGGGGAAAGCGGGTGATGGACCTGCTCGTCGGCGACCCGCTGCCGCGGATCTGCTGAACGGGACGCAGTTACTGTATTTGAACTGAACCGCTCAACCGAGAGTTCACTTGCGCATCGCTATAGCAGGAAAGGGGGGATCGGGGAAGACCACGATCGCGGGGACGCTCGCGCGTCTCCTGGCGCGGCGCGGCCGAAAGGTGATCGCCGTCGACGGCGATACCAACCCGAACCTCGCGCAGACGCTCGGCATCGCGAGCGGGGCGGACGAAGGTCTCACCACGCTGCCCACCGATATCCTGGTGCGGCGGGAGGAGCCAGACGCGGATCCGGCCTCCGAGCTGTCGATCCCGGTCGAAGAGGTGCTCGAGCGTTACGGCACGATCGGTCCGGACGGAGTGAGGCTGCTGGTCATGGGCCGGGTAGAGCACGCCGGGCGCGGGTGCAAGTGCCGAGCACATTCCGTCGCGCGTTACGTGATCGGTGATCTGCTCGCGTTCGCCGATCACGAAGGCGAAGTGGTGGTCGACATGGAAGCCGGTCTGGAGCACCTGAGTCGCGGGACCACGAAGTACGTCGACGGTCTCCTCGCCGTCGCGGAGCCGTACTACCGATCGTTGGAAACGGCGCGGAGGGTTTACGAGCTGGCGGCGGAGCTGGGGATCGACAACGTCCGCCTGCTCGCGAACAAGGTACGGGACGAACCGGAGGCGGACGCCATCCGCGACTACACCGAGCGGCACGGGCTCGAGGTAGCGGGGGAGGTGCCGTATGATGAAACGATCATGAATGCCGACCTCCGTGGCCAGCCGCTCCTGGACGCGGATCCGCGAGCCCCAGCGGTGGAGGCGCTGGAGCGACTCGCCGTCGCCGTCATCGCGGGAACCCTGTGACCGTTGCTGTAGCTGCCCGTCTCGAACGAGGGATCCAGGAGCGCGGTGCCTGCGTACTCTCCATTGAACCCCCGCGTTTCCTGAGCCGCCTGTTGCTTCCTCACCGAGGATCGCCATGACACCTCCTTCCACCACCGCGGCCTACCCCGAGGCCAGCCTCGAGTCCACCTCCAAAGCGCTCCGCGAGCATCCTGAGGCGTTGCCGAAGTCGCAGCGCCTCCCCGAAGGACCCCTGAAGACGATCCACGTCTTCTGGATCGCGGGTATGAGCTGCGACGGCTGCACGGTCTCCACCGCGGGGGCGACCAACCCGAGCTTGGAGGACCTGCTGAACGGCAACCTTCCGGGCCTTCCCAAGGTGATCCTCCACCACCCTGTGCTTTCGGTGGAGGCGGGCGAGGAGTTCATGGAGAACTTCGATCTCGCCTGGGAGGGGAAGCTCGACTCTCCCTACGTGGTGGTCTTCGAGGGGTCCATCCCGAACGAGAAGATCGCGGGGCGGACCGGGGGTTACTGGTCGGGACTCGGAGCGGAGGAAACCGGCACCGAGCTGGGCAAGCAGCCAGTTCCTTCCGCCGAGTGGATGCGGCGACTCGCGCCAGGCGCCGCCGCTTCGATGGCGATCGGCACCTGCGCGACGTGGGGGGGGGTCCCCTCTGCCGCGGGTAACCCTACCGACTCCATGAGTCTGATGGACTTCCTCGGGGAGGACTACCGCAGCGCTTACGGCCTTCCGGTGATCAACATCCCTGGCTGCGCCCCGGTGGGCGACAACTTCACCGAAACTGTCGCCGCGGTGCTCCTCTTCCTGCAAGGGATGGGGCCGATCCCGGAGTTCGATGCGCTGGGTCGTCCGGCGTGGCTCTTCACGGAAACCGTGCACCATGGCTGCACCCGCGCCGGCTTCTACGAGGAAGGCATCTTCGCCGAGGAGTATGGGGATCCGGAATGTCTCGTGGAGGTAGGCTGCTGGGGCCCCGTGGTCAACTGCAACATCGTCAAGCGCGGCGCAATCAATCACGTAGGGGGGTGCATGGCGGCCGGGGGGATCTGCATCGGCTGCACCATGCCCGGCTTCCCGGACAAGTTCAGTCCGTTCTACAAGACTCCGCCGGGCTCCCTCGTCTCCACCAACGCCTCACGGACCCTGGGCTCTGTGATCCGTCGGCTACGCGCGCTCTCGAACGAAAACCTGAACCGAGAAGTCCGTTGGGATGCGCAGCACGACGTCCCAACCGGGTGGGGGCACGTGCGGGAACCGGGCGTGTTCCGGGACGTGCTACACTACTTCTACTACAAGTACCAGTTCTGGAATTCGGAGCGGCCGGGCAGGAAGCGCGACAAGAAGATCGACTTCCCCGCCACCCGCCCCGGACGCGACGAGGAGTACGTCACGGACAGGCTGTAACCCCGAACCGGAGGAGCCATGCCCGAGCTCTTTTTCAGCTGGGGGTTCTGGTACATCGTGGGAGCGGCGATAGTGGTGATCGCGGCAGCGCTGCTGATCACCATCCTCCTCGTCGCCCGCGGCATCGAAAAGGAGGCGGCGCGAGCCCTGCGGGCCGCACGACGGATCGAGCACAATACGCGCGCCATTCCCGCCCTCGCCGGCGCCCTGACGACGCTGGAGACGATTCGCTCCCACGCCGGCAACATCGCGGGGCAGACGGCGCTGCTCGCGGGAGCGCTGCACGGCGAACCCGGCTCCACGGAGGCGAGACCATGACCGCCACCACATGGTGGTGGGTCACGCTGGGCCTCGGCGTCGTCGTCACTGCCGTCGTCGCCGTGTTGCTCGTCCTCATCTACCGCAGCGCGCTCCGCATCCGCGACACGGTTGCCGAGATCTGGGTAGCGGGACCCGCGATCGCCGCGCAGACGGCGCACCTCGCCATCCTCCGCCGGGTGAACCTCACCGCCGGCGAGATCCTCGCGACAGCGGGAGAGATCGGCGGCAACGCCGGACGTATCCAGGAACACGCGGAAGGGTGTCCCGGATGCCCGTACTGCGTGATCGGGTGGGGCAACGCGGGCGCAACCTGAACGGAGGATTCCATGGTCCTGCTGACGATACTCAGCATCGTTCTGATCCTGCTTCTGGTGGCCGTGCTGGTCGTCGGACTCGTCAAGATCAGCGGCGTGCTCAACGAGCTGGGAGGTGCTTCGATGGCGTATATGGGGGCGGCGATGGGTGACACGCTGCCGCTGCTCGGGAAGGCCCGCTGGGGAGTCCGGGCGATCGAGCGGCAGACCGCCGTCATCGAACCGCAGGTCACCCAGCTGAACGCCGGGCTGGCGGCGATCGACGCGGGGCTCGGCGAGGTCGAAGCCGGCATGGGCGGGATTCTCGCCGCGGTCGGCCGGCAGGGGAGGGGACGATGATGGTGACCGACTCCACGGCGGTGCTCGTCCTCTGGTGGATCGCCCTCGGCTTGACGGTGCTGGTGATCGTGCCGCTGGCCGTCTACCTGCTGCACCGCACCTGGCGAGCCGCCGACCTGATCCGACGCTACAGCGCGGAAACGCTGACCGCGGGCGCCGGCATCGCATCCCACACCGCGAACATCCCTGCCCTCGACGCCACGGTGGACGGCGCGGGGCCGATCGTCGCCCGTGCGGGCCGGCTGGAGGACGCCGCCGCGCAGCTCGAGAGCATCCTGACCGGCCGCGTCTCCTGAGGCGGCGGCGAGGTTCTAACCGGAGGTTTTGACATGTTTCTGCCCTGGCTCACCCTGATCGTGGCGCTCGCCATCGTACTGGTCCTTGCCGGCTATCTGATCGCGGTCGCGTGGGCGCTGCTGCAGGCGAAGGGCAACGTCGCGCGGTTGGCGGATGGGTTGGAAGCGATCGCCGGGCACACGGAACCGCTGACGGAACGCATCACCACCATCGACGGCGCCCTGCGTGACGTGGCCACAGGTTTCGCCGCCGTCGAGCGACACCTCGGCGGCGCGGCTGGAGCCTTCGAGCAGTAAAACGACCGCGGACCTCGCACACTTCTGACCGCTCATTCCCCGAGGAACATTTCGTATGTGCTTCAAGAACCTTCCGATCGAGTTCGACGACCAGGGCAACGCGCGCCTGCTGGAGACCATTCCCGATCCGTATACGCAACGCGAGATCGTCGCCGACGCGCCGAAACAGCTCAGCCGGGGGCAGATCGAAGATCTGCTGGCGCGCAACGGGTATCTGAAGACCAAGGATTTCGACCCTGTGACTCGGGTGGCTGGCGCGCTCGCGTTCCACACCGTCTGCGATCTGGACGAGGGCAGAGTCCTCGAGGCGCGCTCGATGGCAACGCTCTTCCGCGGCTACGAGATCATCGCTATGGGACGCGACCCACGCGACGCGATCTACATCACCAGCCGCGCCTGCGGCGTCTGTGGCGGCGTCCACTCGGTAGCCTCGGCGATGGCCACGGAGATGGCGTTCGGCCTGACGCCGCCTCCGCTCGGCATCGTGATCCGCAACATCGCCCTCGCTCTCGAGTTCCTCTACGATCATCCCCTCCACCTCTTCTTGCTGGCCGGCCCGGACTATTCCGAGCAGATCGTCAAGCAGACGAATCCGGAGTACTGGGAGCGGGCGCAGAGTTGGAAGTGCGAGCATGCGGACGCGCACGGCTTCGCCACCATGGCCGATCTGATGCGCGCCATGAACCCGCTTTCGGGGACACTCTACCTGAAAGCGTTGCACATGACGCGGGTGACGCGCGAAGCGTATGTCCTGATCTGCGGCAAGTACCCTCACCCGCAGACGATCGTCCCCGGGGGGATGAGCTCGACCATCGACCTCACGGTGATGAACGAGATCTACCAGCGCCTCCGTCAGTTCTTCGACTACAGCAAAGAGGTCGTCGGGATCTGGGAAGACATCACCCGCTTCTTCTACGAGATGGACCCGCGGCAGCGGGCGGTCGGCGAGCGGACCAAGACCATGGTCGACACCGGCATCTTCGACCATCACGAGGCGTACGACGCGCGTTACGAAAACGCCGGCGAGTGGGGAAAGCGCCGCTGGCTCACGCCGGGAATCATCATGGACGGCGAACTGATCACCACCGATCTCCACCAGATCAACATGGGGATCGAGGAGTTCGTAGAACACTCTTTCTACGAAGACTGGAGCTCCACGCGTTGGGAAAGCGATCCCGTCGGCAACCCGCTCAGCCGCTACCACCCCTGGAACCAGCAGACCAAGCCGAAGCCGACGGGGCAGAATTGGAAGGAAAAGTACTCCTGGGCTAAGTCTCCCCGCTGGGACCGGCGTGCGGTCGAGGCGGGTTGCTACGCCCGGCTCTGGAACACCGCGGTCGCACAGGAGATGCCGGAGAACAACTACCTGCACTCCACCGGCCATTCCCTGCGGATGATCCTGCCTCGCGGGAGTCAGCCGGAAAAGGAGGTCGAGTGGAAGGTGCCGGAACGCTGGAATGCGTTCGAGCGCAACCTCGGCCGCGCCTACTGCATCCCCGAAACCGCGTTGATTGCGATGGCGCAGTGGGAAATCGGCATGCAGCTGCTGAAGAGCGGCGAGACCCGCGTTTCAACCCCGTTCGAGGTACCCAAGACGGGGACGCGCATAGGTGTGGGCTTCTGGGGAGCGGGGCGCGGCTGGCTGACGCACCACCTGGAGCTGGAAAAGGGAGTGATTGCCAATTATCAGATCCTCACCCCGTCGACGTGGAACGCGTCCCCGCAGGATCCGTGGGACAACCCCGGACCGTACGAGGAAGCGGTGCTGAACACGCCCATCATCGAGGATTTCGCAAGCAAGGACAGCTTCCGAGGCATCGACATCCTGCGGGGAATCCGCAGCTTCGACCCCTGCATGCCCTGTACGACCCACGTCCACGTCGACGGCAGCGACCGCGTGGTCACCACCGAGGTAAACACCTGCGCCTGCGGAACGGAAGGATGACGACACCGCCGCACACGCTGATCGGCGGTGTGGGGCACCCGGAGCTGCAGGACATCTCCGTCGGGCCGGTGCTATCGCTGAAGTTCGCGGAAGAGGAATGGCCGCAAGGTACGCTGGTGGAAGACCTGAGCTACGGACCGGTCGCGGTAATGCACCGCTTCAACGACTTCGATCCGCCGCTGCGGCGCGTGATCCTGTTCGGCGCGGTCCGGCGTGAAAGGCAGGCGGGAGCCCTGGCGGCGTACCGTTGGGACCGGGCGCTGCCGGAGGACGAGGAAATTCAGGACAGGGTGGCCGAAGCGGTCACTGGGGTGATCGGCCTCGACAATCTGCTGATCGTGACAACGGCGCTGGGCGCGATGCCTGCGGAAGTCCTGGTCGTCGAGGTCGAGCCCGCCGTCGAGGCGATGGGTACTGGCTTCAGCCCGCAAGTAGCTCCGGCGGTCGCTGAGCTCGAGCGCCGGGTCCGGGCGCTCGCCCTCCTCGCCCCGGGGCAGGCCATTCTTCCGCCGGCGCCGATCGGCGGTTTCACGACGAGCAACGGCGCACCGCATGCAGCCGTCGGCGCCGGAAAGTGAAGGATGGGTGGCGCGGCTGGACGCGCTGCTCGAAACACTCGGAGAGCACCCTGATCCGGAGGTTCGGAGCGGCTTCGCCGAGCTCATCGACGGTCTGCACCGGCTCCATGCGGAGGGGATCGCGCGGTTGGTGGAGCTCCTCGCGGACGATCCCGCGAGCTTCGCGCGCGCGCTCGACGACCCCACCATCGCCAACCTGCTCCTGCTCTACGATCTCGCCGTGGTGGATGAGCGGGAGCGCGCGAACCGCGCGCTCGAATCGGTCCGGCCGCTGCTGCGGTCGCGCGGCGGCGGCGCCGAGCTGGTAGGAGTCGAGGAAGGGGTGGTCCACCTCAACGTGACAGGCACCGGAGATGCGTGGGCCGTCTCCGCGGAGCTCGTCGTGCAGGCGCTCGACCGGGCCTTCGCCGAGCGGCTGCCCGGCTACCGCGAGCTGCACATCGACAGCCCGGAGGTCCGGCGCTCCGGCGGAGGTTGGGCGGTCGATGCCAGCGGGACCGGTGAGTGGGTCTCGTTCGTACCGGTGGAGAACCTCCGGCGCGCGGAAGACCGCCTCCGCAAGGCAACGGTCGAAGCGCCTCGCGAACCCGCTCATCAGCGCATGGCGGCCGCGGTTCTGCGGCCTGTGCTGCCGCTCGCGGAACTGTCGGATGATGAAGTTCGCGGCGTTCTGGTCGAAAATCAGCCGGTGCTCCTCGCGCGTGTGAACGGCGAGCTGGTCGGGTACCGGAACGCCTGTCCGGGATCGCTTCTTCCGCTGCACCTCGGGTCGAATGGCGAGGGCGGTACGATCCGTTGTCCGTGGCACGGATGCCTCTTCGACCTCGCCACCGGGTCGGCGGTCGGGCATGACCGGGGGCCGCTTCAGCGGCTCCCGGTGTCGCTGGCGAACGGAATGGTCTGCGTGCACCTTCCGTGACTGCGACTCTCCCCCAGCGCGTGCTGGTCGCCGGAATGGGAAACGTCCTCACTGGCGACGACGGCTTCGGCGTCCGAGTCGTGGAAGCACTTCAGGATGGATCCGCTTTGCAGTCAGGAGTCCGGGTAATCGAGGTAGGCATCGGCGGCATCCACCTCGTTCAGGAACTGATGACCGGGTACGATGCATTGGTGGTGGTGGACGCAGTCGATCGGGGCGGCGATCCGGGAACGGTGTACACGCTCGTACCCGAGGTCCGGGACGTGTCGGAGATGGGTGAATTCGAACGCGGCGAGTTCCTCGCCGACATGCACTACACGGTTCCGGCGAAGGCGCTGATGCTCGCGCGGGCTCTGGGCGTGCTTCCCGGAAGCGTATATATTGTAGGCTGTCAGCCGGAAAGCCTCGACCTGGGGATCGGGCTGAGCGGGAGCGTCGCCGCGGCGGTCGCGGTCGCCGTGCGGCGGATCCGCACGTTGCTTGCAGGGCTGAGAGATGGTACCGTCGCGGCCGGCGACGGGAACAGTGAAACCCGAACCAAGGAGGACGTGTGTCGAATCAGCGCGGTTGGTTGATCCTGCGAGGGCTGATGGGAGCATCGGCGATTGCCCTGATGGGGTACGTCGCCTATCGCTACTCGATCTACAATCCCCCGCGGCACGGATCCCTGTACGGCACCATCTTCCCCTTCGCGCTGCCGTTCGCGTTGCTGGCGCTGGCGCTGGCGTGGCGTCCGCGGCTGCTCGCCCGTCTCCCGGGCGCCGCGGGAGCGGCTTCCCGCAGCGGCGCCACCCTCTTCAGCGGGCTCTGGATGGCGACCGGCGCTATGTGCGTCGCCGGCTTCAGCAAGGCGGTAGTCGATGCTCCGGTGGCTGGGACTCTCGACATGCTGCACATCTTCAGCGATCACATCTTCCTGCCGCTCGCGGTGATCGCGCTGGCCTGGGCGCCGGATCGGATCGCCCGTGCCCTCGGCGCTCGCGACGCCGCGACGTCTTCGGACAGCGACCGGATCTTCACCGCCGCCGGGGGGTGAGCGGCGGGGATCCCGCGGCGGCGATCCGCCGCCGCGACGAGATCCTTCAGGTCATGTTCTGGATGCGAGGAGAGGGGCTCGCGGACGAAGCCGGTTCCGAACACCTGCGTGTTTTCCTGAACGAGGCCGACGACCGGGTACTCGTCGCCGATCTCGACGCGCTGGACCGCGCTGGGCTGCTGGAGGCGATGCCGAGCGGTGCATACCGTCTCACGCCCAGCGGCGTCCGCGAGGGCGGGCGGCGCTTCGCCGACGAGTTCGCCGAGCTTACCGCTCAGGCGCACGGCGCCTGCAGCGACCCCGACTGCGACTGCCAGACGCTGGGACCCGAAGCGTGCACGCATGCTCACGCCCACTGACGGCGTCACTGGATCCTGCGCGAAGTGGCTCCGCGACCTCGTCGCACTGGGATGATCCGGATGTCGTCGAGATGTTCGCCGCCCGCGCTCCCGACGTGCGCATGCTCGACATTCTCGAGCGATTCTCCTTTCCCGCAGAAACGCGCGTGCTCGACCTGGGGTGCGCCGGCGGTCGGAACACGATAGCCC
>JBPCJG010000246.1:0-3802 GCA_051005515.1 Longimicrobiaceae bacterium | reverse complement strand
CGCTACCTCCTGGCGACGCTCAACAACGAGGGGCGTGAGCTGAACGAATTCCGCATCCGCCACTTCGACCTGAGGCGGCGCTTCACCGCCTTCTTCACTTCCTCGCTCCTGGGGATGATGAAGCCGGGGGCGGAGATCTACCGGGCGGCGCTCGGCATCACCCAGCGCGAGCCGGGGGAAACGCTTTTCGTGGACGATCGGCGGCAGAACCTGGAACCCGCGGCGACGTTGGGGATGCGAACGCTGCACTTCCGCGGCGAGGAGGGGCCCGACGCCCTGCTGCGCGGTCTCTCGGAGCAGGGCGTCGAAGTGTGATCCCGGTCAAACGGTGGCGCCGGCCCGCTCCACCTCGCCGCGAGCCGGATACTCCTTTTCCAGCACGAAATCCACCGACTTCAGCATCTCCTCGAGCGACGGCCTCCCGAAGGGCATGCTGTTGATCGCGGCGTAATAGAGCTCCCCGTCGGGCTTGACGAGAAAAAGCCCCGGCTCGCTGAAGAGCTCCGGCTCTTCCTCCTTGATGGCGGCGCTCAGGTACAGCCCCCAAGCCCGCGCCGTCTCCTCGTCGAGCCCGTAGCCCAGCGGCAGCTCCGACAGCCCCCATTCGTCGCGGGTACGCTCGGCCCGGTCGCCGTCGTCCATGCTTACGGCTATCGTTTCCACCCCGCGCTCGGCGTAGTCGTCGACCAGCTCCTCCAGCTCGCGCAGGTACGCGCGGCAGACGGGGCAGTGCAGCCCCCGGTAGGAGACGACCAGGGAGAAGTTTTCGGGCGAGCGATCGGCCAGCGACCATTCGCTGCCGCCTACGAGCGGAAAGGCGAGAGAGGGCGCCGGCGATCTCGGGATCGGTCTGGTCATCGAACGTATTCTCCGGGTATCTGGATGATTGGACGGACCGCCGTTCGCTTCGGACGGTCCGCGGCGAGCCAGTTACGCACGAAACGTGCGGCCCCGGCTGCGTCGTCTCGGATTCGTTGAGAGAGAGAACTGCATGGGCTTCAGCGTGATTGCACGGGTCGAGCCGCGACTCGACCTCAGTATCGTCATCCCGGTCCGCGACGAGGCGGAGAACGTGCTCCCGCTCGCGCGTGAAATCGACGCCGCAGTGGCCGGCCTCACCTCGTGGGAATGCGTCTGGGTGGACGACGGTTCCGCCGACGGCACGCGGGCGGCACTCCATGCCGTCGCAGCCGCCGACGCGCGGCACCGGGTGCTCGCCCTGTCCGGCGGCCAGGGCCAGTCGGCCGCGCTGGCGGCCGGCTTCGGCGTCGCGCGCGGCGAGCTCCTCGCGACGCTGGATGGCGACGGGCAGAGCGATCCGGCCGACCTGCCGCGGCTGATCGCCCTGCTCGACGAACACGGCGTCGATGCGGTGCACGGCTGGCGCGAGCGGCGCCGCGACGGGTGGCTGCGCCGCTTCTCTTCGCGCGTCGCCAACACCTTCCGCAACCGGCTGACGCGGGAGGCGGTGCGCGACGTCGGCTGCTCGGTGCGGGTGCTGCGCCGCGAGGCCGTCACGGGCATCCCGGTGTTCCGAGGCATGCACCGCTTCCTTCCCACACTGCTCCGGCTGAACGGCTACCCGCGCTTCCTCGAGGTGCCCGTGAACCACCGTGCGCGGCGCTCCGGCCGCTCCAAGTACGGCGTCGGCAATCGGCTCTGGGTGGGGATGGTCGACACCCTGGCCGTACGCTGGATGGCGGCGAGGATGACCACCCCCGCAGTCGCCGCGCTTTCTCGTGAATCCCCGCGTCTGGAGGAAGTTTCCGCGTGAATCCGTTCTATCTCGTCCTCGGCTTCGTGGGACAGGCGGTCTTTTCCGGCCGCTTTCTCGTCCAGTGGATCGCCAGCGAGCGCGCCGGCCGCAGCGTGGTTCCCGTCGCCTTCTGGGTGCTCAGCGTGCTGGGCTCGATGATCCTGTTGATCTACGCGATCCACCGGCGCGACCCGGTCTTCATCGTCGGCCAGTCGGCCGGCTTTCTCATCTACTTCCGCAACCTCTGGCTCATCCAGCGCGAACGACGCACGATGGATGCGGCTGGCTGAACAGGCCACCGCTCGCCCGTGGGTCACGCTCTGCCTGCTGAGCCTGCTCGTGGGGTTCGCGTTCCAGGGGTCGCGCGGGCTCTTCGACACCACGGAAGGGCGCTACGCCGAGGTTGCGCGGGAGATGGCGGAACGCGGCGCCTGGCTGGAGCCGACGCTCGCCTACCGGCCGCACTGGACCAAGCCGCCCGCCGCCTACTGGGCCATCGCGGGCGGCTTCGCGCTTTTCGGCAGGAGCGCCTGGGGCGCCCGCTTCGCCAACGCAGTGGCGTTCTGCCTGACCGCGCTGGCGGTGGCGGCGATCGGGGCGACGCTCTGGGACCGCACGACGGGGTACCTCGCGGGGCTCGTCTACCTTTCGTCGCCCTGGCCGGTGGCGGGCGCCGCCGTCCTTTCGACCGACACATTGCTGACGCTGTGGGAGGTCCTCGCCATCCTCGGCTACGCGGTGGCGTACCGCTCCGCCGCGCCGCAGCGCGTGCGCTGGGGAGTGTGGGGGATGTGGGTGGCGCTGGGACTCGGCTTCTTTACCAAGGGACCGCCGGCGCTCCTCCCGCTCGCGGCGATCGTGGTTTTCCACTGGATCGACGGCAGGCGGTTCCGCCTGGCGGATCCGCTCGGGATCGCCGCGTTCGCCGTCGTCGGGGGGTGGTGGTACGTCGCCGTCGCAGCCCGTAATCCGGGGCTGCTGGGATACTTTCTGGGCGACGAGCTGGTGGGCCGGGCGTTGACGGACCGCTTCGGGCGGAACCCGGAGTGGTGGGCGCCGTTCACCCTGTACCTCCCCGTCCTGCTCTTCGGGCCGGGGCTCTGGCTCCTGGTCGCCCCGTCGATCATCCGTCACGAAAGGCTCTGGCACCCACGGCGGCTCTGGCGGGCGGTCCGTGCGGCGACGCCGGGCGGGCTGCTCCTGCTCTGGCTGGCGCTTCCGCTGCTGGTTTTATCGCTCGCCCGCAGCCGACTCCCGCTGTACGTGCTGCCCCTGTACGCTCCCATCGCGCTCGCGCTCGCCCGCGGCATGGTGCGGGCGCTACCACGCGGCGAGCTGCTCCCCCGGGCCACGGGGATCGCGCTGGTGTCGGTGGCGCTGATCGTCGGCTTGAAGGCCGCCGCGGCGTACGCCTATCCCTCCTGGCACGACATGAAGCGCCTCGCCGCCAGTGCGCGTGCGGTAGGCGGGCCGGCGGCAAGTTACCGCATCTTCGAGGAGGAAAAGCTCTACGGCTTGCAGTTTTATCTCGACGGCGCCGTAGAGCGGGTCGCGCGGCGACCCGAGCCGTGGGCAGACCGGACGCTGCAGGCCGAGATCGAGCGAATGAGCGTTTCCCATCTCCCCTACGTCTTCGTCAGCTCCCAGCGTCACACCCCGGAGCTGACAGGAGCGCTGGGAGCGGCGGGGCTGCCTCATACTGTGTATCGGGTGCCGCGCCTGCGCCTGATCCGGGTGGGGCGGGGCCTCACCCCGGCGGTGCGCGACTTGTTCCCCATCCCCCCGTGCTCTACAATCCCTGCGACGGTCTGCCCTCCCAACGCTTTCCGACGATGACCCGCGCCTTCCGCCTCTGCTGTGCCCTGCTGCTCCTCGCCTCCCCCGTGGTCGCGCAGGCCGCGCCGCAGCCGAAGACTGCCGTGGACTGGGCGGCGCTGCAGGAAGAAACCGCCCGGGTGCTTTCGGAATACCTCAGGATCGACACCAGCAACCCCCCGGGCAACGAGCTGGAGGGCGCGCGCTTCCTGAAGGGCATCCTCGACCGCG
>JBPCJG010000245.1:0-3866 GCA_051005515.1 Longimicrobiaceae bacterium | reverse complement strand
CCCGCCTGCTTCGGCACCAGCACCATGGTGAGCTGGCGCCCCTCGAGCCGCCGGTCACGCGCCTCGACCTTGGCCACGTCGTCCAGCCGCTCGACGATCCCATCCATCACCTCGATGCCGTTCTCCGGCCGGCGCATCTCCCGTCCCCGGTAGCGCATGGTGATCTTTACCTTGTTGCCCTTGCCGAGGAAACCGCGCGCCTTGCGCATCTTGAAGTCGAGGTCGTGGTCGCCGATCTTGGGGCGCATCTTGAGCTCCTTGAGATCGACGGTGTGCTGCTTCTTCTTCGCCTCCTTGGCGGCTTTCTGTTGCTCGTAGCGGTGCTTGCCGTAGTCCATGACGCGGACCACGGGAGGGCGCGCGTTCGCGGCCACCTCCACCAGGTCCATGCCGGCCTCGCTGGCGGCTTCGCGGGCGTGGTCGAGTGACACGATGCCCACCTGTTCTCCGTCGGCGCCGATCAGGCGGACGGGGCTGATGCGGATGTCGTCGTTGACGCGGGTACGTGGCGTGGCGATGATCTTCCTCCTGCGCGGGTGATGGGGCGGACCTCGTGTCCGGTCCCCACGACTTAGTGTGCGGCTCCCACTCCCTGCAAGCCGTGATCCGTCGCGGGCGCGCCGCGAACGCCGTCCGGTCTCGCCCGGCGCGCGAGCGGCGCGACCGTGAGCCCCTGCACCAGGATCGAGAAAACCACGACCGCATAGGTCATGACGATGAGCAGATCGCGCTGCGGCGACGGCGGCACCGAGAGCGCAAGCGCGATGGCGATCCCGCCCCGCAGCCCGCCCCAGGTCATGATGCGGATGGTGTAGGGGATGAATTCGCGGCGCAGGCGCAGCAGCCCGATCGGGCCGCCCACCGCGATCGCGCGCGCCGCCAGCGCGATGGGGATCGCCAGCACTCCGGCGACTACGTAGCCGGGTGCGACGCGCAGGATCAACACCTCGAGACCGATCAGCACGAAGAGGATCGCGTTCAACGTCTCGTCCACCACCAGCCAGAAGGTGTCGAGATGCTCCCGAGTGCGCTCCGACATCGCGAACAGGCGTCCCTTGTTGCCGATCATGATGCCCGCGACCACCACCGCGAGCGGCCCGGAGGTGTGCAGCCGGCCCGCCAGCGCGTAGCCACCCGTGACCACGGCGAGGGTGATGAGGATTTCGATGGTGTAGTTGTCCACCCGCTGCAGCAGCGCGTAGGCGAGCCATCCCAGCACCAGGCCGTAGAGCACCCCGCCGACGGCCTCCTCCAGGAAGAGCACACCGACCCCGGCCGCCGCGATCTCTCCGCCCCCCGCCGCGATGCTCAGGATGATGGCGAAGACCACCACCCCCACGCCATCGTTGAAGAGCGACTCGCCGCTGATCAGCACCTCCAGCGACTTGGGCGCGTTGGCCCGCTTCAGCAGGCCGAGCACCGCGATGGGATCCGTGGGCGAAACCACGGCGCCGAAGAGCAGCGCGTAGATGTAGGGGATGGGGATGCCGAGCAGCGCCAGCATCCAGAAGACCGCAGTGCCGATCAGAAAGGTGGAGACCACGATCCCCACCGTGGCGAGGATGAGGATCGTCCAGCGCTCCTGGAGCAGCTCGTTGACGTTGATGTGGAGCGCCCCGGCGAAGAGCAGGAAGCTGAGCAACCCACCCATCAGCAGCGAGTCGAAGTCCACCTCCGTGAGCACCCGCTCTGCCCACCCCGCCGCGTCGTAACCGAAGCTGTTCAGCCCCACGAGCGCGAGCGACAGCACCAGCCCGCCCAGCGTCACGCCGATGGTGGTCGGCAGCTTGACGAAGCGCTCGTTCAGATAGCCGAGCAGCGCCGTCAGCGTGATCAGCAGGGCAAAGATCTCGAACAGCGTCATGGGGTCGGCGGCATTCCGGTCAGGGTGGATGGCGAACGAGTGGTCGTGAAAAGCAGCGGCGGCCGCGTGTGCCGGTGCTCAGGTTATCCTGACATCGCGCCCGCCGCGAGTGCCATCCGTTTCCAGGAGCACCAGGATGGCTTGCCCCGGGCTCATCGGAAACGCAGAATTACCACGACCCACAAACCAGGAACGGACATGAACCGACGCTATCACTGGCTGCCCCTGGCGGCCCTGCTCACCGCCTGCGCCATTGCGCAGACCGCGCCCGACGCCATGCCCGCACCGGCGGCCGAGCCGACCGCTGCCGCGCCCGCTGCTGGGCCGGCGAATCTCGATCCCGCGCTCACCAGCATCACCGCCGACGACCTGCTGCGGCACATCCGCGTGCTCGCGGCCGACGAGTTCGAGGGCCGGGCGCCCGGGACGCGGGGCGAGGAGCTGACCGTCGAGTACCTGACCGGGCAGTTCCGGGAGATGGGCTTGCAGCCGGGGAACCCCGACGGCACGTACGTGCAGGACGTCCCGCTGGTGGGGATCCGCAGCGTCGCCACGGGCTCCATCGATATAAAGGGGAAGAAAACGATGCTGCGCTTTCCCGAAGACTACGTGGCCGTATCCCGGCGCGAGCAGCCGGAGGTGGACGTGAACGACTCCGAGGTGGTTTTTGTCGGCTACGGCGTCGTCGCGCCTGAGTACGGCTGGGACGACTACAAAGGGGTGGACGTGCGCGGTAAGACCATCGTCATGCTGGTCAACGACCCGGCCGTCCCCGATGTCAACGACCCCACCCGCCTCGACAGCACGGTGTTCAACGGGCGGGCGATGACGTACTACGGGCGCTGGACGTACAAGTACGAAGTCGCCTCGGAAAAGGGAGCCGCCGCGGCGCTGATCGTCCACGAGACCGGCCCCGCCGGCTACCCCTGGGAGGTGGTGACGGGGAGCTGGGGGCAGGAGCAGTTCGACATCCAAACGCCCGGCGGCAACCGCGGCCGGGTAGGGGTGGAGGCGTGGATCACGAGCGCTACCGCGGAGAAGCTCTTCGCCGCCACCGGGCACTCGCTCGCGGAGCTGAAGCAGCAGGCCATCGGCAAGGACTTCGAGCCGGTGCCCCTGGGCGCGACCGCCGACTTCCACGTCGAGCAGAACGTCCGCCGCATCGACTCCAGGAACGTGGTGGCGAAACTGGCGGGCTCGGACCCCGCGCACCGCGACGAGTACGTCGTCTACTCCGCGCACTGGGACCACCTCGGCCGCGACACCACGCTGGCGGGCGACCAGATCTTCAATGGGGCCCTCGACAACGCGTCGGGCACCGCGGCGCTGCTGGAGCTGGCGCAGGCGTACACGGAGCTGCCGACGGCGCCGCAGCGCTCGATCCTCTTCCTCGCCGTCACCGCGGAGGAGAAGGGCTTGCTCGGCGCCAAGTACTACGCCGAGAACCCGCTCTACCCGCACGCCAAAACGCTCGCCAACATCAACATGGACGGCGTCAACCAGTGGGGGCGGACGGAAGATCTGGTCGTGGTGGGATACGGCAACTCGACGCTCGACGACGTGCTCGCGCGCGAGGCGGCCGAGCAGGGGCGCCGGCTGGCGCCGGACCCCGAGCCCGAAAAGGGCTTCTTCTACCGCTCCGACCACTTCGAGTTCGCGAAGCAGGGGGTGCCGGCGCTGTACGTTGACGCCGGTACGGACTTCGTCGGCAAGCCGGCGGGATACGGACAGCAGAAGCGCGACGAGTACACCGAGAACGACTACCACAAGCCGTCCGACGAGATCAAGCCCGACTGGGATCTCGCCGGGGCGGTGGAGGACACCCGGCTCCTCTTCCGCGTCGGCTACGACGTGGCCGAGGCGGAGCGCTGGCCGGAGTGGAAGCCGGGGACGGAGTTCAAGGCCCTGCGCGAGCGGATGCTGGGCGGCGCCAGGTGAGCGTCAGGCGCACCGCCCGCGTCTGCGCGGGCGCGCTCCTCTGCGCCCTCGCCGCCGCCGGGCC
>JBPCJG010000244.1:0-10203 GCA_051005515.1 Longimicrobiaceae bacterium | reverse complement strand
GTCGGCCTGCCGGGCGATTACGACCGGGAGTGGCGCATCGCGGCGGCTCGCGCTCGCCGCATGGCCGAGGACGCCGGCGCGACGGCGCTGCTGGTCGTGCTCGATCCCGCCTTCCCCGCCGAAGCGGTGGCGCGGCTCGCCGCGGCTGCCTCCGAGCCCCGCCGCGGGCTCGTCAACCCGAACGAGATCCCGGTCTTCTACATGACCCGCGAGGCGGCGGGGCGGCTGCTGGGGTGGGGCGGCTTCGATCTTGCCACCGCGCCGGAACGCCCCGCCACTCGCGTCGCCATCCCCGGCCTGAACGCCCACTTCGCGGCCGAGGCCGCGACAATCGAGGCCGGCCGCCCTCCCAACGTGGCAGCGGTGCTGCGCGGGAGCGACCCGGAGCTGCGCGACAGCTACGTGGTCTTCAGCGCGCACATGGACCACGTGGGCGTCGGCCGCCCGGATGCTTCGGGCGACTCGATCTACAACGGCGCCGACGACGACGCCTCCGGCACCGCCGCGCTCCTCGAGGTCGCGCAGGCGTTCGCGGCGCTGCCGCAGCCACCGGCGCGCTCGCTGCTTTTTCTAGCGGTCAGCGGGGAGGAGAAGGGCTTGCTCGGGTCGCGCTGGTTCAGCGACCACCCCACCGTGCCGCTCGAAGGGATCGTCGCGAACGTCAACGTCGACATGATCGGGCGCAACTCGCCGGACAGCATCGTGGTGATCGGGATGGACTACTCGTCGCTCGGTCCGCTGGTGAAGCGGGTCGCCGCAGAGCGCCCGGTCGGGCTGACGGTGTCGGACGATCTCTGGCCCGAGGAGCGCTTCTTCTTCCGCAGCGATCACTTCAACTTCGCCCGCAAGGAAATCCCGGCGCTCTTCTTCTTCGCGGGCGTGCACGACGACTACCACCGCCCCTCCGACGAGGTAGACAAGATCGACACCGACAAGGCGGCGCGCGTGGCGCGGCTGATCTTTTATACGGCGTACGAGCTGGCCGAGGCACGCGAGCGGCCGGTCTGGGTGCCGGCGGGGCTCGAGGAGGTGCGGGCGCTGACGCGGTGAGGAGGGAGGCATTCGGGTTGTAGCCGAGTAGTTTGATTCACCGAGCTGGTCCGCTCCCTGTCTCTGCTCATGCCGATCATCATCAACGTGGGGGAAGCCAAGGCACATCTTTCCCGCTTTCTGGAGCGGGTGCGGCAGGGGGAGGAGTTCATTCTCGCGAAAGCGGGGCAACCGTATGCGAGGCTGGTCCCGCTGGAGCGGCACCAGGAGCGCCGTCCCGGGCTGGCTGCGGGGCGGGTGACGAGCGACTTCTTCGATCCTTTGCCCGAAGAGGAACTCGAAGCGTGGGAACGCTGAGGTGAAGATCCTCATGGATACGCACGCGCTCCTCTGGTGGATGTTCGACGATCCGCAGCTCTCCAATGCTGCGCGGAAGGCCATAAAGGATCCCGAGAATACCATTCTCGTGAGCAGCGCCTCGGCCTGGGAGATCGCTACCAAGTACCGGCTGGGGAAGCTTCCGCAAGCGCGGACCGCGGCCGAAGACCTGCCCGGGCTGCTGTGCAGGGGAACATGGACGTTCTTCCGATCACGCTCGACCACGCGTTGGCCGCCGGGTCGCTGCCGGGCCTCCACCGCGATCCGTTCGATCGCATGCTGATCGCGCAGAGCCAACTGGAGGGGGTTCCGGTCGTGACGCTGGATCCGGCATTTTCTCAATATTCGATAGAGACCATGTGGTGATGCCGGCGGTCCTGCGCCCCCATCCCCACCGCTTCCCGCCCTCCTCCGAAGCGGGTATCTTCCTTGGCTGTCGCACAGATTCCAGCCGACCACCTGCCGCCTTGCGCTTCGAACACATCCGCAACTTCTGCATCGTCGCCCACATCGACCACGGCAAGTCGACGCTGGCCGATCGCATGCTCGAGGTGACCGGCACGCTTGCGTCGCGGGAGATGAAGGAGCAGGTGCTCGACTCGATGGACATCGAGCGCGAGCGCGGCATCACCATCAAGCTGAACGCCATCCGCATGGCGTTCCGGGCGAGCGACGGCGGCGAGTACCAACTGAACCTGATCGACACCCCCGGGCACGTCGACTTCACCTACGAGGTTTCGCGCTCGCTCGCCGCGTGCGAGGGCGCCGTGCTGGTGGTGGACGCGAGCCAGGGGGTGCAGGCGCAGACCCTCTCCAACCTGTTTCTGGCGATGGACGCCGGGCTGGAGATCGTCCCGGTTCTGAACAAGATCGACCTCCCCGGCGCCGAGCCGGAGCGGCGCCGCGAGGAATTGGTGGATCTGCTCGGCGTCGATCCCGACGACGTGCTGCTGGCCTCCGCCAAGGAAGGCATCGGCGTGCGCGACGTGCTGGAGGCGGTGGTGCGCCGCGTCCCGCCCCCCGTGGGAGATACCGACGCGCCGGCGCGGGCGCTGATCTTTGACTCCTTCTACGACAAGTACCGCGGTGCCATCCCCAGCATCCGCGTCGTGGACGGCGTCTTTCAGCCGGGAATGCGGATCACCTTCGGCTCGGCGGACGCCGAGTACGAGATCGACGAGGTCGGCTACCTCCAGCTCGGACAGCGCCCGCTCCCCGAGCTGCGCGCAGGCGAGGTCGGCTACCTCACCGCCGCCATCAAGCGGGTAGCCGACACCCGGGTCGGCGACACCGTCTTCGACGCCGATCACCCCGCCGGCGAGCTGCTGCCGGGGTACCAGCAGGTCAAGCCGATGGTCTTTTCCGGTTTGTATCCAACGGACGCCGACCAGTACGAGGAGCTGCGCGACGCGCTCGAAAAGCTGCGGCTCAACGACGCCTCGCTCACCTACGAGCCGGAAACGTCCACCGCGCTCGGCTTCGGCTTCCGCTGCGGCTTCCTCGGACTGCTGCACATGGAGATCATCCAGGAGCGGCTCGAGCGCGAGTTCACGCTCGACCTGATCACCACAGTCCCCAGCGTCGAGTACCGGGTCGCGATGACCGACGGCTCCGAAATCCGCATCGACAGCCCCAGCGCCCTGCCGGACCGCACCCGCATCGAGCGCATCGAGGAGCCGTACGTGCACGCCCGCATCCTCTGCCCCGCCGAGTACATCGGCGGCGTGCAGAAGCTCTGCCACGAGCGGCGCGGAGAGTTCCGGGGGATGAGCTACCCCGACCCGCAGCGGGTCGAGCTCACCTACGACCTGCCGCTCGCGGAGATCGTCCTCGACTTCTACGATCGGCTCAAGTCCGTCACACGCGGGTACGCATCCTTTGATTACGATCTGGGCGAATACCGGCCCAACCAGCTGGTCCGCCTGGAGATGATGATCAACGGCGACCCCATCGACGCCTTCAGCGTGATCATCCACGAATCCGAGGCGTACGACTATGGCCGCTCGCTCGCGGAGAAATTGAAGGAATTGATCCCGCGGCAGATGTTCGAGGTGGTGATCCAGGCCGCCATCGGCAACCGCATCGTCGCGCGCGAAAGCATCCGCCCGCTGCGCAAGAACGTCACCGCGAAGTGCTACGGCGGCGACATCACCCGCAAGCGCAAGCTGCTCGAGAAGCAAAGGGAGGGGAAGAAGCGGATGAAGCAGGTGGGGACCGTGGAGATCCCGCAGGAGGCCTTTCTCGCAGTGCTCAAGGTAGGGACCTGATGGAGGGCAAACGCTGGATCGCCGGCATCGATCTCGGCGGGACCAACATCGTGGTGGGGCTGCTGCGGATGGAGGGAGGCGAGGTGCTGGGATTGCGCACCATTCCCACCGAGGCGGGCCGTGGGCCGAAGTCCGTCGTGGACCGGATGGTCGGACTGTTAGAAGAGAGCATCGCCGAGGTGCTGGCGGAGCAGGGCGGCACGCGCGACGAAGTGGCCGGCGTCGGGATCGGCTCGCCTGGACCGCTCGACCGCGCCACCGGCACCGTCATCAACACCCCGAATCTCGGTTGGCGCAACTTTCCCCTGCGCGACCTGATCGCAAACGCCACCAGGCTCCCCGCGACGCTCGACAACGACGCCAACTGCGCCACCTACGGGGAGTGGTGGATGGGAGCGGGGCGGGGAACGCACTCCCTGGTGGGGCTGACGCTCGGCACCGGGATCGGGGGCGGGATCGTCTTCGACGGCCGCATCCTGCACGGCTGCTCCGACGCGGCGGGAGAGATCGGCCACACCACCATCGAAGCGAACGGGCGCCGCTGCAAATGCGGCAACTACGGCTGCCTCGAGGCGTACGCGTCCGGCCCCGCCATCGCCCTGCGCGCGGTCGAGGGGATCGAGGCGGGAGCGGAAACGCTGCTCACCGAGATGGCGGGCGGCAAGCTCGAAGACATCACCGCCGCCACCGTCTACCAGGCGATCGTCGAGGGCGACGACTACGCGACCGAGGTGATGAAGGAGACCGCCAAGTTTCTGGGCGCCGGCGTCGCCAACGTCATCAACATGCTGAACCCCCAACGGGTGGTGATCGCGGGTGGCGTGACCCGCGCCGGCGAGCACCTCTTCGCGCCGCTCCGGGCCGAGGTGCGCAAGCGCGCCTTCCGCTCCGCGCAGGAGTGCTGCGACATCGTTTCTGCCGAGCTGCCCGGGACCGCGGGCGTGGTGGGCGCGGCGGGCGTCTTCAAGAACGAGACGTACGGGACGGTGTGAAGCGGCTGGCGGTGCTCGGCACGCTGGTGTGGGACCGGATCCACCGGCACCCGGGCCGGCCGCCGCACGAAGGGTGGGGAGGGATCGCGTACTCGCTCGCGGCGCTGGGCTCGGCGCTCCCCGATCCCTGGCAGATCGTACCCCTGGTCCGGGTCGGCCGCGACCTGCGCGGCCCGGCGGAAGCTCTCTTCGCCTCTCTCCCCAAGCTCGCCCCCGACGGCGCGCCGGTGTGGGTTTCCCATCCCAACAACCGGGTGGAGCTCCGTTATCACGACCCCGAGCACCGCTGCGAACGGTTGACTGGCGGCGTCGGTCCATGGACGCGGCCGGAGCTGCTCCCCCGGCTGGTCGGCGCCCACGCGCTCTACGTCAACTTCATCTCCGGCGCCGACGTGACGCTGCACGCGCTCGAAGGGGCGCGGCGCGTCTTCCGCGGCCCGATCTACGCCGACCTGCACTCGCTCCTGCTTTCGCTTGGGCGCGACGGGCGCCGCTCGCTCCGGCCGCTGCCGGAGTGGCGACGGTGGCTGGCGTGCTGCGACGCCGTGCAGGTGAACGAAGAGGAATTGGCGACGCTGGCTGGCGGCGGCGATCTCGAGCGCTTCTCCGCCTGCCTGCTTTCCGCCGGTCCGGGGTGGCTCTTCGTCACCCGCGGCTCCGGGGGTGCCGAGTGGTGGCGCCGCCGGGGCGTGCGCGCAGAGCCGACGCGCTGGGAGGAAACGCGGGGAGGCGCCGCTGGAGCGGCCGTCCGCGGTCGGCTCCTCGCCGAACCTGTCGCGGACGCGGATCCTACCGGGTGCGGAGACGTCTGGGGTGCTACGCTCTTCGCCCGGCTGCTGGCGCGGGACGGCATTCACGCCGCCGGACGTGTGGCGAGCCGCGCAGCGGCGGGGAACGCGCGCCGTTCGGGAGTGGAAGCGCTCGCGGAGTCGCTGGCCGCCATTCGCTGAGGAAGACGTTTCATACCCCCCGCGAAGGTGTTACCTTGGGACCGTCGCGGCGGAGGTCGCAGCGGCGCCCCCGTGCCATCCCCATGAGCCGGATCATCCCCGTTCCCCCCACGCTGGACGACGGCGCCTTCGAGCAGCTCGTCTCCGCGGCGGCGGACGCGAACGGGGAGCGGGCGATCCTCGACGCGCGCCGGCTCCGCTGGGCGGACCCGTACGGGATGATCGGGCTGCTGGCCGTCGGAGAAACGCTGCGGGCCGGGGGGATGCCGGCGGTGCTCCAGCTCCCGGAGAACCCCGAGGTGGCGAGCTACCTGCGCCGCATGGGTCTGCTCGAGGCGGCAGCGGAACTCTTCGAGATGCACCCGGAGCCGCGGAGTCGGCCGCGCACGGAAGACTCCAGCGTGCTGCTCGAGATCACGCCGATTGCCTCGAACGACGACGTCATCGGCGTGATCGACACGCTCCCGGACCGCGCGGAACGGATCCTCACCGAGCAGCTCGGCTACGGACGCCTGGCCGGCGGGCAGTTCAGCATCCTCCTTTCCGAGGTCTGTCAGAACATCACTGAACACGCCGAAGCGCCGGGGTGGGTAGGGATCCAGAGCTACAACTGGGCGAAGCGGCTGGGGCGTCACGTGGTGGTGATCGCGGTGATGGACCTGGGCGTGGGCTTCCAGGGATCGCTCGCCCGCGAGCATGCGGCGCGCTACGGCGAACGGTGGGGAGACGCGGCGGCGCTCGAATCCGCCTTCATCCACGGCGTCACCCGCTTCCGCGACCCCGGCCGTGGGCAGGGGCTCAAGAACATCCGTAAGACGGTGGGGAAGTGGGGAGGCAAGATCGCGATCCGCAGCGGGGGCGCGCGGATCGCCGACGTCCCGGAATGGGACGACGCCCCTCCGCTCGAAACCGGCCTCACCCCCTTTCCCGGCGCGCAGATCCTGATCGTGTTGCCGGGGATACAATGAATCCTCCTTTCCTGAAACAGCGCATGGACACCGCCACCTTCAAGACCTCCAAAGGCACCTTCACCGCCGAGCTGTACCCGGACGACGCACCCGGTACCGTCGCGAACTTCGAGAAGCTCGCAGACGACGGCTTCTACGACGGCATCGTCTTCCACCGCGTCCTCGACGACTTCGTCGTGCAGGGGGGCGACCCGCTCACCAAGGAGCACCCGCTGAGCCATCCGCGCATCGGGACGGGCGGACCCGGCTACCAGATCAAGTGCGAGACCAAGGGCAACCCGCGTACGCACGAAGTCGGGGCGCTTTCGATGGCGCACGCGGGCAAGGACACTGGCGGGAGCCAGTTCTTTATCGCGCTGAGCGAGCAGAAAACCCGTCATCTGAACGGCGTCCACACAGTCTTCGGCAAGGTCACCGAGGGGATGGACGTGGTCCGCCAGCTCGCGCAGGGCGACCGCATCGAAAGCATCGACATCGACAAGGCGGCCTGAGGATGCTGGCCGATCCCCGTGGTGGGCCGGCTGCGGTAGACGCCTTCGGTCCCCCGCGGCACTCGATCACCTCGCTGTACAGCAACCTGGTGACGCGCCCCACGGGCCGCGCGATCCGGCTGGGGGTGGAGAGCCAGCTCGCCGAACTGGAGCAGGTGGCGCCGGCGCCCTGTGTCTCGGTGCTCGACTTCTCGCAGGTGCGGCTCCTGGACTACTCCTGCGCCGACGAGGTGGTGGCGAAGCTGCTGGTGCGCTATCAGGGGCGCCGTGCCACGGAAGTGTACTTCGTGGCGCGGGGCCTCCAGGAGCACCACCGAGAGGCCGTGGAAACGGTGCTGCACCGGCACGGTCTCCTGCTGGTGGCCGAGCACGCGGGCGGATACGTGTTGCTCGGGGCGGTCGGCGCACTCGGGCGCTGCTGGGAGGGGCTCCTCCGCCTGCGGCGCGCCGGGGTGGCCGAGGTCGCCGCCGCCGCCGGGGTGCATCCGGCGTCCGCCCGCGACGCGATGCTCGCCTTTGTCGCCTGCCGCGTAGCCCTGCGCCACGCGGACGACACGCTCACCGCGCTGCCGGTGATGCTGAGCTGATGGGCGCCGCTCTCGACGGCGCGGGGTACTCCACCCGCGCCGTGCACGCGGGCGACCCGCCGCGCGACACCGGCAGCCCCGTGGTCAACCCGGTGGTCCACAGCGCCACCTTCTTCAACGATCCGGAAGGTCGCGGTGAGCTGCTCTACAGCCGCTACGGGAACGCGCCCAACTCGGTGGCGCTGCAACGGCGCATCGCGTCGCTGGAGGGAGCGGAGGCGTGCCTGGTCACGGGGAGCGGGATGGCGGCGATCGCGTGCGCGCTGCTCGCCTCGCTCCGCGCGGGCGACCACGTAGTGGCGGCGCGCGCTCTCTACGGCGGCACCCGGGCCCTGCTCGACGCCGAGCTGCCGCGGCTGGGAATCCGGACGAGCTACGCCGACTTCTCGGACGAGGAATGGCAGCAAGCGCTGGAGGAGAACACCCGGGTCGTTCTGGTGGAGACGCCGTCGAACCCGCTCCTGCGCGTCGTCGATCTGCAAGCCGTCGCAGAGATCGCGCACGGCCACGGCGCGCGGCTGATCGTCGATGCTACCTTTGCGACGCCGCTCAACCTGAGGCCGCTCGAGCACGGGGTGGACCTGGTCGTTCACAGTGCCACCAAGTATCTCGGTGGCCACAGCGACGTCACCGCGGGGGCGGTGTGCGGGTCGGCGGAGCTGGTCGCGGAGGTGGCCGAGCGGGCGCGGGTCTGGGGACCGGCACTCGATCCGAACGCCGCCTTCCTGCTGGAGCGCGGCGTCAAGACGCTCGCGCTCCGCATGGAGCGCCACAACCGCAACGGAATGGAGGTTGCCGACTGGTGCACGCGCCAGCCCGAGATCTCCCGCGTCCACTATCCGGGGCTTCCGTCGCACCCGGATCACGAGCTCGCCAGGGCGCTGCTCGACGGCTTCGGGGGGATGCTGGCGATCGAGCTCGCGGGTGAGGGAGACGCAGCCACGCGCTTCGTCCGGGCCTTGCGGCTCGTCAAGCTCGCGCCGAGCCTCGGCGGCGTCGAGTCGCTCGCTTCGGAGCCGCGCTTCACGTCCCACGCGGGCCTTTCCGCCGAAGAGCGGGCGGCCAGCGGCATGCCCGACGGCTTCGTCCGCTTCTCCCTCGGCATCGAGGACGCCGCCGACATCATCGCGGACCTGCGGCAGGCGCTGGACGCGCTCGGCTGAACGCCGCCTTATCATGAGGTTCCTGGATGACTTGCGCCAATGCTTCACAACGATCCCCAATATGTTCGCAAATCAACCTGTAAAGGTCACGGTTGCGGCGGAGCCGATTCGTGATGCTGCTCCCAACGCAGAACACCTCCCGGTGCCGCCCGTCCAGGACGATTTCTATCGCCACTCCCGGCTTCAGGACATCGGGCGCTGGCATATCAACGATTGGGTCCGCGAAGTCGCCCGGAGTCTGCCGCCGGGAACGCGAATGTTGGATGCGGGCGCGGGCGAATGCGTTTACAAGCCATTGTTCGCGCACTGTGAATACACATCGGTCGACATGGCCATCGGCACACAAGCGTGGAACTACACTCAGTTGGATTCGGTAGCTTCTCTCGACAGATTACCGATGCGAAACGGCACGTTCGACGCCGTGCTTTGCACGCAAACGCTCGAACACCTCGAATGGCCGCGGGAGGCCGTCGCTGAAATGCACCGGGTGTTGAAGCCGGGCGGAGCCTTGTATCTCAGCGCGCCGATGGCGCATTGTGAACATCAGCAGCCCTATGATTTCTTTCGCTACACATCGTTCGGTCTGCGTTCTATCCTGACCCACGCGGGTTTTACGAAGGATAACATCACCATCATACCCTTCGGCGGTCTGTTCACGCGGCTCGCTTACGAGCTGCCGCGCACGCAGATGATTTTCCCCCCCTCGGGTGCGCGGGGAGGCGACTTCCACTGGCGTGGTGCGCTGCTGCTTCCCGTGCGACTTCTCGGTTTACTCTACGTTCGTCTTTCGCAGCGGGTCTTTCTTTATCTGGATCGCTTCGACACGTCAAAGAATGATCCTTTCGGATGGTCGCTGATTGCCCGGAAAAGCGATGTGGGGACGACGATTCAGCGCGACGCACCCCGATCATCGTGAAGTGAGTGAAGTCCGGCTCGACACCGCCATCGTGGGCGCCGGTCCCTGCGGGATCGCGGCAGGGGTCGCCGCCAGCCGGGCCGGGCTGCGCACGGCGCTCTTCGAGCGCGGCGCGGTGGTGCACTCCATCTACCGCTACCCCACCTACACCACGTTTTTCAGCGGTGCCGAGAAGCTCGAGGTGGGCGGCGTGCCGTTCACCATCGCGGACGACAAGCCGACGCGACGGGAGGCGCTCCGCTACTACCGCCGCGTGGTGGAGTTTTTCGATCTCGACGTCCGCCAGTACCACGACGTGCTGGAGATCGGGGGGAGCCGGGGCGACTTCGTGCTGCGCGTTCGCGACGGCACCGGCAGGGAAGGGGAGATCTGCGCTGCGGCGGTGATCATCGCCACCGGATACTTCGATTCGCCCAACCGTCTGGAGGTCCCCGGCGCCGATCTCCCCAAGACGGTCCACTACTTCCGCGAGCCGTTCCCGTACTACGCGCAGGACGTGCT
>JBPCJG010000243.1:0-8039 GCA_051005515.1 Longimicrobiaceae bacterium | reverse complement strand
GTATCTGCGCGACCAGATGCCGGTCTGGCGGGAGACGCACCCCGGCGTCGAGGAGTTGAAGGTGGCGGTGATGGGGTGCGTCGTGAACGGCCCCGGCGAATCCAAGCACGCGAACCTCGGCATCTCGCTGCCGGGCACCTTCGAGGAGCCGAAGGCACCGGTCTACGTCGACGGCGAGCACTTCACCACGCTGAAAGGGGATCGCATCGCCGAGGAATTCGGGCGGATACTGGACGACTACGTCGCCAGCCACTACCCGGCGCGGGAGCGAGCGCAGGCCGGCGTCTGAGATCGGCACGGCCGATTCGCGGCATCCATACGGTAGGCGGGATCCAGGCGGGCCACGGCAGTTGGCAGGTTCCTTGCGCCGCGTGATGTTGACCCGGTTTTCTGTTTTCGTTCCGGTCCTTTCGTAATCCACCAGGAGCAGACATGCAACGAGGCGTGACGGTCCAAACGGCGAATGTAGGCGAGATGATCCTCCTGGCGATCCCCAAGATCCTCGCCTTCGTGCTCATCCTCATTATCGGCTGGTTCGTCGCTTCGCTGCTGGCGAAAGCGGTAGCGGCCGTCCTGCGCAAGGTCCGCTTCGACGAGTTCGCGCAGCGCTCCGGCTTCACAGGCTTCGTCCACAACATGGGGATGCAGACCGACGCGGCCGGCTTCATCGCCGCAGTTACGAAGTGGTTCGTCCGGTTGATCGCGCTGGTGGTGGCATTCGACGCACTGGGGTTGCCTGCCGTTTCTGAGGTTCTGGAGGAGCTGCTGCTCTGGCTGCCGAACCTGGTGGTCGCACTGGTGGTGCTGGTGATCGGCGGCCTGGCGGCGAACGCGCTCGGCAACCTGGTGCGCGGCGCTACCGCCGAAGCCGACCTCGGCAACCCCGACGTGCTCGCGCGCATCGCCAAGGTGGCGGTGTGGGGCTTCGCCATCATCGTGGCGGTGAACCAGCTGGGCATCGCCACCACGTTGGTCAACACGCTCTTCATGGGGCTGGTCTTCGCCCTCGCGCTCGCGGCGGGGCTCGCTTTCGGACTCGGCGGGCGCGACACCGCGGCGCAGATCGTGAGCGGATGGCACGACAAAGCCCGCGAAAGCGGCGACAAGGTTGCGGACGCGGCACGCTCCGCGGAGCAGCGAGCCGCTTCTTCCAGCTCGGCTTCGTCGCGGCCGCCGCGTGACGGCGCGGAGATTATCGTCGAGCGGGAAGAGCCGTAGCCCCGCCGAGCCCGGCCGCTTCCGCGAATTCGATGGGGAGCGCCGCACCCCAGCGGGAGGAGAGCCTTCCGCAGGCACTCGCCGACGAGCTCCTCGCGAACCTCGAGGAGCTCGTCGCGCGCTGGCTGGAACGGATCACCCAGCGCCTGGAGATCGAGGACCAGGACATCTTTCCCACGGACGACCTGCTCGACCACGTCCCCGTCACCCCCGACGCGGCTTCGGACAACGCGTGAAGCTCGATCCGCTCACGCTGCTGGCCGGCGCCACGCTGGCGGTGTTCGTGGCGACGCTGGTCGAGCTCGTCCGCGGCGGGCGCACCCTCGTTTCGCTGGTCGAGGTGCCGCCGGTGGCCGACGAGGACGCGCCCTCGGTGTCGGTGGTGATCGCCGCGCGCGACGAAGCGCGCGGCGTCGAGTCGGCAATGCGTTCAGTGCTGGCGCAGCGATACCCCCGTCTCGAAGTGATCGCGGTGGACGACCGCTCGAACGACGGGACCGGGGAGATCCTCGAGCGGCTGGCCGGGGATGACCCGCGGCTGCGGGTCGTCCACGTGCGGGAGCTGCCGGCCGGCTGGTTGGGCAAGAACCACGCGCTCTGGCTGGGAGCCGGCACGGCGACGGGGGAAGTGCTCCTCTTCACCGACGCGGACGTGGTGATGGCGCCGACCGCGCTCGCGCGGGGGGTGGAGTTCTTCCGGCAGCGGCGGCTCGACCACCTCACCGCGGCCCCCGAGCTGCGCATGCCGGGGTGGCTGCTGGAAACGTTCGGCGTTTCTTTCGGGGTCTTTTTCGCACTCTTCGCGCGGCCCTGGAAGGCGCCCGATCCTCGCAGTCCGCACCACGTGGGGGTCGGCGCCTTCAACCTGATCGGCGCGCAAGCGTACCGGCGGATCGGCGGTCATCGCGCCATCCGCACGCGGGTGGACGATGACATGAAGCTGGGCAAGCTGGTCAAGCAGCACGGCTTGCGGCAGATGTTCGCGAACGGCCGCTGGACGCTGTCCGTCGAATGGTACCACTCGGTCGGCGAGCTGGTGCGGGGGCTCACCAAGAACGCCTTCGCCGGCGTGGACTTCCGCCTCTGGGTGGTGGTGGTGGCGACGCTGGGGCAGCTCGCCTGCTTCGTCTGGCCCTTCGTCGCGGTGTGGACGCTGTCGGGCGTGGCGCGGGCGCTGAACCTCGCGCTGGTGCTTTTTCTGTTGGGCTTGTACGCCGTCAGCGCGCGGGCGCAGGGCGGCAACCCCGCCCTGGCTCCGGCTTTTCCCCTCGCCGCCCTGCTCTTTCTCTACGTGCTCTGGCGTTCGACGACCCTGACGCTCTGGCGCCGCGGCGTGGACTGGCGGGGGACTTTTTATCCGCTCGCGGAGCTGCGGGGGGAGACCCCCTGAAGAAGGCGAGTCGGGCTCCGTCGGCGGCGGCGGATCCTCGCTTCGGACGGGTCGACGCGCTCGCGCGGCTGCTCGACGATTCCATCCCCCTCCCCGGCACCGGAAGGCGGATCGGGCTCGACGCCGTGATCGGACTGGTGCCGGGGATCGGCGACGGGGCGGGTGCTCTGCTTTCCCTCTACGTCCTGGTGCAGGCGGCGCGGCTGGGCGTCGACCGGGCGACCCTGCTGCGCATGTCCGGCAACGTCGCGCTCGAGGCGCTCGTCGGCGTCGTGCCGCTGGCGGGTGACCTCTTCGACGCCGCCTTCAAAGCGAACCTGCGCAACGTCCGCCTGCTGCGTGGCCATCTGGACGCTCCGGAGCCGGTGCGGCGCTCCAGCCGGCGCTGGGCGGGTGGAATCATCGCCGGCTTGGTCCTGCTCCTCTTGGGGGTAGCGGCGCTCGCGGTCTGGCTCGCCGCCGAGCTCTGGCAGGCGGCGCAGACGATCTGAAGCCCCGGCTGCTGCTGGCCGGGCTCGGCCACGCGCACCTCTTCGTGCTCGAGGCGCTGCGCGGGGGCAAGTTGCCTCCGTGCGACGTCACCCTGGTGACTCCGGCGTGCTATCACTACTCAGGGATGATCCCGGGGGTGGTGGCCGGCTGTTACGGGGCAGCGGACGCCGCTTTCGATCCCGCGGCTCAGGCGCGCGACGCCGGTGTTCGCTGGATCCGCGGCCGGGTCACGCGCATCGACGCGGAGCGGCGCGAGGTCGAGCTGGACGGCGGAAGTCGCGAAGCGTACGATCTGCTCTCGCTCGACATCGGCTCCCGCCCCGCGGGAGACGGGCTGCCCGGCCTCCGCGAGCACGCCCACCTGGTCAAGCCGATTGGCGAAACCCTCCGCTTTCGCGACGCTGCGGAGCGGGCGGTGGCGGGCGCCACCGCCGCCCACCCAGCGCGGGTGGTGATCGTCGGCGCGGGCGCCGCCGGGGTCGAGGTGGCGATGTGCCTGGACGCCCGGCTGCGCGCGGAGCATGGGCCGGACCGGCACCGCATCGTCCTGCTCCAGCGGGAGGCAGAGATCCTGCCGGCGTACCCGGAACGCTGCCGCCGGCTCGCCGAGCGGGAGCTGGAGCAGCGCGGGATCGCAGTCCGCACCAGCACTGTGGCGACGGGGGTGGAGCCGGACGGGGTGGGCGTCGAAGACGGCGATCCGCAACCGTACGACGTGCTGCTCTGGGCGACGGGGCCGCGCGCTCCGGAGCTGTTTCGCACCTCCGGCCTCGCCACCGACGATGGCGGCTACCTGCAGGTGGAGCCGACGCTGCATTCGAGCGCCCACACCGCCATATTCGCCGCGGGAGACTGCGCGGCGATTCGCGGCTTTCCCTGGGTTCCTCGCGCGGGGGTCTACGCGGTGCGGGAAGGGCCGGTGCTCGCGGGGAACCTCGCCCGCGCGCTGCGCGGGAAGCCGCTGCGGGAGTATGAGCCGCAGCGAGACTGGCTGTCACTGATGAACTCCGGCGACGGGCGCGCACTGCTCCACTGGCGCGGCCTCGCGTTCCACGGGCGCCCCGCCTGGTGGCTCAAGGACGCCATCGACCGCCGCTTCATGCGGCGCTTCCGTCACAGCTCGGAGTAGACCGCCGATGCGCTACTCCTCGACCTATACTCCCTTCCAGAAGGCCATAGGCATCGCTCTCCCCCTCGTCTTTGGTGGATCGCGGCGGCGGACGGGGAACCGCCCGCCGCCCGTGCGGTTACAAGCGCTGGCACATCCCGCGCCGGACTTTCCCCTCCCGGCGCTGCAGGCACCTCGCCGTTGCGATGAACCTTTCCGCTTCCGAAAACACTTTCTGGCGCGCCGCGCGCGCGCGGCTGAGGAGCGCCTGGAACCACCCCCGCGAACGCTGGACGGTGGTCGCTCTCGCGGTGGTCGTCCTGCTCGCAGGCAGCGCCGGCGGCCTGATGGGGGCGTGGGCGAACGCCTGCGCGGGAAGCTGTCCGACCGCGGCCCAGATCGCGGATTTCTCCCCCCGCCAGGCGAGCCAGGTGCTCGACTCGAAGGGCCGGCTGCTCGGCTCGTTCTACCGCGAACGCCGCACCCTCGTCCCCCTGCGCAGCCTCCCCCGCTACGTCCCCTTGGCCTTCGTGGCGATCGAGGACCAGCGCTTCTTCCATCACAAGGGCGTCGATCCGAAGCGCATGGTGGGGGCGATCCGCGACAACATCCTGGAGGGCTTCGGCGCCTCGGGCGGAAGCACCATCACCATGCAGCTCGCCCGCAACCTCTTTCCCGAGCAGCTCCCCGCGGGAGAAAAGACGATCCGCCGCAAGCTGGCCGAGGTGAAGCTCGCGCTGGAAATGGAAAGGCGCTTCAGCAAGGCGCAGATCCTTGAGCTCTACCTGAACCACATCTACCTGGAATCGGGAGCGTACGGGGTGGAGGCCGCCGCACGAACCTACTTCGATAAGCCCGCCGCGCAGCTCACTTATCTGGAGGCGGCGACACTGGCGGCCCTGCCCAAGGCCCCCAGCTACTACTCGCCCCGCAACAATCCCGATGCGGCCCTGCGCCGGCGCAACCTGGTGCTGCGCGCCATGGCCGCCAACGATGTGATTCCGCGGGAGAAGCTCGACGCGGCGCTGAGGGCACCGCTCGTCCTCGCGCCACCCAGCGGCGCCATCCGCGCGCCGTACTTCGTGGAGCGCGTGCGGGCGGCGCTGGAAGAGCGTTTCGGAGAACTCCTGTACACGGGAGGGCTGCGCATCCACACGTCCCTCGATCCCGAGCTGCAGCGGGTAGCGGAGCGGTCGCTCGAGCAACAGCTCGAGCGGATCGAGCAGGGCACCTTCGGAGAGTTCCCGCACCCTACCTATGCGGCGTACACGGAGCGGCTCGGCGATGACAAGCCGGACGGCAACACTCCGTACCTTCAGGGTCTGGCCGTGGTGCTGGACCCCGGAACCGGCAAGGTGCTGGCCATGGTGGGCGGCCGGGACTTCCGCCAGTCGCAGTTCAACCGGGCCACACAGGCGCTGCGTCAGCCCGGCTCGGCCTTCAAGCCGTTCGTGTACGCCGCCGCGCTGGAACACGGCCGTTCGCCCAACTCGACCATCTCCGACCAGCCGCTGTCGATCCGGGTGGGAGACGAATGGTGGAGCCCGCGCAACTACGGCAACCGCTACGCGGGATCCATCTCGCTCCGTTCGGCGCTGCGCAACTCCAAGAACATGGCCGCGATCCGGCTGGGGCGGGAGACGGGGATGGCGGCGGTCCGGGACGTGGCGAAGCGCTCCGGGATCGAGACGCGCATCCCCGGCTACCCGTCGGCGTACATCGGCGCCGGTGCCGTCCGGCCGCTCGAGCTGATCGCCGCCTACGCCGCCTTCGCCAACGGCGGGTACCGGGTGGAGCCCCGCTACGTCACCCGCGTGGAGGACTCATCGGGACGCCTGCTCTGGGAGCCGCCCTCCCATCCCCGCGCTGCGATGGATCCGGCGGTGGCGTGGCTGCTCACCGACATGCTGCGCGAGGTGGTGGACCGGGGTACGGCGTACGGGGCACGCAACCCCGAGGTGGGCGGGCTCTCCTACGACATCCCCGCCGCGGGGAAGACCGGCACGACCAACGACGCCACCGACGTCTGGTTCGTCGGCTACACCCCCGATCTGGTCGCCGGGGTCTGGCTCGGAATGGACCAGCCCCGCACCATCCTGGCCAAGGCGACCGGCGGCGGGTTGGCGGTGCCGGTGTGGGCCGACATCATCGGAGCGGCGTACAGCGACCGGCCCGCTCCGGAGAGCTGGCCCCGTCCTCCCGGCGTGGTTGCCCGCCGCATGAGCGGGCGTCGGGCCGTCACGGCGGACTGTCCCTGGGTCGGCGGGACGTACACCGACCTGTTCGTTGCGAACGCGGCGCCCGACCCCACCTGCGAGCCGCCGGAGCGAAGCGTGGATCCCACGCCCCAGCTCCCCGGCTTTCCCATCCAGCCCGGCGAGCGGCGCGGCGTACCCCGCCCCGACCAGTACAAGAACCCGCCTCCTTCCGCGCCGGACGAAAGCCGGTGAAGTACGCGGGAGATCCGCCTGGGTACGGGTGGTCGGACGACCCGGAGGCGGAAAAAAAGCGGGAGCGCCGCAAGCGGATCGCCGCGGTGGCCGGCGTCCTCGCCGGCGTCTTGCTGCTGGCGTTTTCCTGGCTCTGGGTCGCGCCCTGCGGTTTCGGCGGGTGCGCTCCGGTTTCGGATCTCGATCGCTACCAGGCGGAGGGCTCCGAGCTGCTGGACCTGAGCGGCGAACCGTTCGGAACGCTCGCGACGGTGAACCGTCGGATCGTCTCGCTCGACTCCTTGCCGGCTTATCTCCCGCAGGCCTTTCTGGCCGTCGAGGATCGTCGCTTCTTCGACCATCACGGAGTGGACTGGAAGCGCATGGGGGCGGCCGTGCGCAGCGTGCTCACACCGGGAGAGCGGGCAGAAGGCGGGAGCACCATCACCATGCAGCTCGCCCGCAATCTCTTTCCCGACCGGCTCTCCTACCGCGACCGGACCGTGCGCCGCAAGCTGATGGAGATCCGCGTCGCCCGACAGATCGAGCGCACCTTTTCCAAGCGCAAGATCCTCGAGCTGTACCTGAACCACATCTACCTCGGTGACGGTTCGTACGGCGTGGAGGCGGCCGCGCGTGACTTCTTCGGCAAGCCCGCGGCGAAATTGACGCTGGCGGAAGCCGCCACGCTGGGGGGACTGCCCAAGGCCCCGTCCCTGCTCAACCCGCGGGCGGATTCGGCGGCCGCGCGCGCGCGGCGCGACCTGGTGCTCGAGCAGATGGCGGAGGCCCGGTTCGTCAGCGAGGCGCAGGCGCGGGCAGGCAGCGAGCGGGCGCTGGAGCTCGCACGATCGCAACGGAGCCGCGGCGATCAGTTCGCCCCCTGGTTCGTGGAGCGCGTCCGGCAGGAGCTGGAATCGGAGGTGGGAGAAAGCTTCTACACCGCCGGCCTGCGCGTTTACACCACCCTGGACCGCAGCGCGCAGAACGCGTCCGAGGCGGAGCTGTCCCGGCAACTCGAACGGATCGAAGGCGGCGCCTACGGTGCGTACCGCCACCCCGTCTACAGCGACGGCGACTCGACGACGAATGGGCGGACGCCTTACCTGCAGGGAATGGTAGCGCTGCTGGACGTTCGCAGCGGCGAGGTGCGCGCCCTGGTGGGCGGGCGCGACTTCGAGCAGTCGGAGTTCGACCGCGCCAGTCAGGCCGTCCGCCAGCCCGGCTCCGCCTTCAAGCCCTTCGTCTACCTGGCGGCTCTCGAGCGGGGACACCCGCCTACCGAGCGGCTACAGGACGCGCCGGTGCGGCTGGCCATCTCCCGCGGCCGCTACTGGGAGCCCCGCAACTACACCGGCCGCTACGAGGGGCCGATGACGCTGCGCAACGCGCTGGCACGCTC
>JBPCJG010000242.1:0-7537 GCA_051005515.1 Longimicrobiaceae bacterium | reverse complement strand
TCCCCGGCTTCGCGGGCAGCATCTCCAGCACCTCGCGGGCGGCTGCGTCGAGGTCGCCGGCTCCGAGCGTGAGGCAAAGGTCGCCGGGACGCAGGCGGGCCAGCATCTCCGCGGGGAGCGCGGAGCGCTCGGCCAGGTACTCGACCGCGCCGCCGGAGCGGAGCGCCGCCGTCGCGATCAACTCTCCCGTCACGCCCGGCAGGGGAGCTTCGCGAGCCGGATATACGTCAGTCACCAGCGCGAGGTCCGCGGCCGCGAGCGCCTCGCCGAACGCGGCCGCGAAGTCGCGGGTGCGGGTGAAAAGGTGCGGTTGGAAGACCGCGACCAGACGCCGTTCGGGATACGCGGCGCGGGCGGCCGCGAGCGTGGCGCGCAGCTCCGTCGGGTGGTGTGCGTAGTCGTCGACCAGGAGGACGCCGCCGCGTTCCCCCACCCGCTCGAAGCGCCGGTCGATCCCCTCGTACTCCGCGAGTGCCCCTGCAATCGCTTCCCAGGCGACGCCGAAGTGGCGCGCGACGGCGACGGCGCCGAGGGCGTTCTGCACGTTGTGCAGGCCAGGTACTCCGAGCTGCACGTCGCCCAGCAGCCGGCCGCGCTCGCGCACGGCGAAGTCGCTCCCCGCCGCGGAAAAGCACATGCGTTCGGCGCGCAGCTGCGAGCCGGCGTGGGTGCCGTACGTGATCACCGGCGCCGCGACGAGAGGGGTCAGTCTGCCCGCACCGCTGTCGTCGGCGCAAAGGGCCACCAGGCCGTCGGCGGGGACCGCGGCGGTGAAGACGCGGAACGCCTCCTCGACGGCGCCGAGCGAGCCATAGACGTCCAGATGATCGGCTTCCAGCGTGGTCACTACCGCGACGGACGGACTCAGGGTGTGAAAGGAGCGGTCGTACTCGTCGGCTTCGACGACGAAGATGCGGTCGCCGCCGGGCCGGAGGTTGCCGTCCCAGGCGGGGACCCGTCCGCCCACGATCCCGGTGGGATCCAGGCCGCCGGCCGCGAGCGTCGCCACCGTCAGGGCGGTGGTGGTCGTCTTGCCGTGGGTCCCGGCTACGCCGACCACCACCCCGCTGTTCACCACCGCGCCCAGCGCCTCGGCACGCTTCAGCACGGGGATGCCCCGCGCGCGCGCGGCGGCCACCTCCGGGTGCGCGGGGTCCACGGCGGAGCTGACGATCAGGACGGCGCACTCGCGGACGTGGCCAGGGTCGTGGCCCACCTCCACCTCCGCCCCGCGGGCGGCGAGCGCGTCCGCGGCTGGAGCCCGCCTCAGATCGCACCCGGAGATCCGGCCGCCGTCGCGCAGCAGCAGGTCGGCGAGCGGGGCCATCCCCGCCCCTCCCACGCCCATGAAGTGGACGCCGCCGCGTCGGGCCAGGGCCCGCAGATCGAGCGCGCTCAATATACCGGAGGCGCCGGGCGCGGAACAGGAGTCGCGGCCGTCATCGATCCCCCACCAGCCGCTGCAGTTCGGCGGCGCTGCGGTCGGCCGCGTGCGGCTCGCCGCGGGCGAGCGCGCGATCCGCCAGGGCCGCGCGGCGGGCGTCGTTCCGCGCCAGCTCGGCAATCTCGCTCCAGAGCCGCCCCGGCGCGAGGTCATCCTCGGCGATGCGGATGGCGGCACCGGCGTCGGCCAGCGCCACGGCGTTGTGATGCTGGTGGTTCGCGGCGGCCGTCGGCAGGGGGATGAGGATCGGCGGCACACCCCAGGCGCACAATTCCGCGAGCGCCATCGCCCCGGCGCGCGACACCGCGAAGTCGGCGGCGGCGAGCGCGGCAGGCATGTCGTGCAGGTATCCCCGGGGGTGCACCCACCCGGGGGAGCCGGCCGCCGCGAGACCCGTCTTCACCTCCTCCAGGTGCGTCGGACCCGTGGCCCAGAGGATTTCCAGCCCCTCGGGAGGCGGCGGCAATTCCCCCGCCGCCACCGCGGCGACGTCGGCGAGCAGGGCGCGGTTGATGGCACGCGCTCCCTGGCTGCCACCCACGACGAGGGCGACCGGACCGTCGCCCAGCCCGAAGCCCTCCCGCGCTTCCACGCGATCGATCTCCGGATCGGGCGGACGGATGGGGTTGCCGATTTCCAGCACCTCGGTGCGCGGTCCCGGCTTCAGGTAGCGGAGCGCTTCCGGAAAGGCCAGGTGGATCTGGCGCACGCGGCCGGCCACCCAGCGCGTTACCAGCCCCGGGTAGGAGTTCTGCTCCTGGACCGCGGCGGGGACCCCGGTGGCGATCGCCCACGCCACCGCGGGGCCGCTCGCGTACCCTCCCGTGCCCACCACCAGGTTCGGCCGGAAGGCGCGGAAAACGCGTCGCAGCCCCGCGGCCACACCCAGGGCCGCAGGCAGCAGCCGCCAGTTGCGCCAGGGACGGTCGCGGCGGATGGGCTCGAGCGGGAGGAGCGCATGGGGCAGCCCGCGCTCGGGGAGGACGCGCGCCTCTACCCCCCGCAGGGCGCCGACGAAAAACGTTTCGCTGCGCGGATCCAGCCGACCGAACGCTTCGGCGAGCGCGATCGCGGGATATAGATGTCCGCCCGTGCCGCCGCCGGCGAAGAGGACGCGCGGGGTCGTCACTTCGCCTCCTCGCGTCCGACCCGCGCGACGCTCAACAGAATGCCCACCGCGGCGAAGGCGACGATCAGCCCGCTGCGGCCGTACGACATGAAGGGGAGGTTTACGCCGGTGGTGGGGAGCAGCGCGAGCACCACCCCCATGTGCAGAAAGGCGGGGACGACGAGCAGGCTGGTCATCCCGATGGCGAGCAGGTAGCCGAACAGATCGGCCGCGGAGCGGGCGATGGTGTATCCCACCACACCGAGCCCGAGAAAAAGCGCCGCGACGAAGATCGCCCCGAGCAGTCCCCACTCCTCCCCCACCATGGCGAAGAGGAAGTCGTTGTGCGGCTCGGGAAGAAAGCCGAACTTCTGCCGGCTCATGCCAAAGCCGAGGCCGTCCCACCCGCCGGAGCCGACGGCGATCAGCGACTGGCGGATCTGGTAGCTGCTGCCCGCCGGATCCGCGGCCGGGTCCAGAAAGCCCGCGATGCGGCTCATCCGGTAGCTCGCACCCTCGATGCGATCCCACACCAGGGGTACCGCGACCAGACCCAGCAGGATGAAGTGTCCGATGCGCCCACCAGCGGCAAAGAGCACCAGCGCGGACAGCAGCACGAGCAGCAGGGCGGCGGAAAGGTTTGGCTCCGCGAGGACCAGCAGGACGATGCCGAGCCACACCACCAGGAAGGGTGCGAGTCCCTTGCTGAGCGAGCGCAGACGCTCCTGCTTCTTCACCGCCAGCGCCGCCGTCCACACGATCAGCGCCAGCTTGGCGAACTCCGACGGCTGCACGGTGACGCCGAGGCGCAGCCAGCGCCGCGCCCCGTTCACCCGGGGCGCGATCGTTTCGGTCCCCGGCAGCACCACCACCAGTAGGAGCAGGGCGACGGTCGCCAGCAGCGGCCAGGCGAGCGCTTCCAGGCGCCGGTAGTCCAGCCGCGCCAGCAGCGCGGCGACGATCACGCCGCCGGCCGCACCGGCGAGCTGCCGCGCCGCGTACCAGTGCCCTGGCAACCCCTCCGAGGTGGCGAGAAAGGCGCTGGCGCTGTAGAGCTGGAGAACCCCGAAGCCGAAGGCGACCGCGACCAGCACCAGCAGCGTCCCGCGCTCCCACTCTTCGGGGACGCGCTGGACGCGCACGGCGCTCGCGCGCGCCGACAGCGGGAGCGCGAGCGTCGGCATCCTCATTCCTGCGCCTCCCCTCGCGCGAGGCGCGCGAAGCACTCCCCGCGCTCCTCGTAATCCGCGAACATGTCGTAGCTGGAGCAGGCGGGGGAAAGCAGCACCGCGTCCCCCGGCCGGGCCAGCTCGCCGGCTCGGCGGACGGCCTCGGCGAAGTCGCCGTTCACCCGCTCCACGATCAGCTCCGCGGCGAGGTCTCGCTCGATCCGCTCCGCGGCTTCGCCGAACGCCACCACGCCGCGGGCGCGCGAGCGCAGTTCGGGGAGGAGACCGCTGTACGGCTCGCCCTTGTGACGTCCGCCGAGTAGCAGGACCACCGGGCGATCGACGCTGCGCAGGGCGACGCGCGCGGAAGCGAGGTTGGTAGCCTTGGAATCGTTGATCCAGAGCACGCCGCCCTTCTCCACCACCGGCTGCAGGCGGTGGGCGGGGGCCGCGAAGGAACGCAGCCCGTGGGCGATGGCAGCGGGGTCGCCGCCCGCGAGCTTCGCGGCAAGCGACGCGGCGAGCGCGTTGGCCACGTTGTGCAGCCCCAGGATGCGCAGCTCGTCGCGGTGCAGCAGGACGCGCGGCTCCCCCCGCTCCGTGCGCAACACCAGCCGCCCGTCTTCCTCCATCCAGGCGCCGAATTCGCCCGGCTCGAGCCGTCGCTCGACGCTGAACAGGTAGCGCGTCCCTGCCGCGCCGGCCGCCAGCGCGAGCACCTCCGGATCGTCGGCGTTGAGGATCCAGCGGTCGCCGTCGCCGGCATTGCGGAAGAGGCGCGCCTTGTCGGCGTAGTACGCGGCGACACTCCCGTAGCGGTCGAGGTGGTCGGGGGCGAGGTTGGTCAGCACTCCGATCGCCGGAGCGAAGCGGCGCGTCCCGGCGAGCTGGAAGGAACTGACCTCGACCACCGCCCGCTGCGGCGGCGGCTCGCGCAGGGCGAGGTCAGAGAGAGCTACCCCGATGTTGCCGCCCGCCGGCGCGTCGATCCCGCTCTCCCCGAGCAGGTGCGACACGAGCGCCGTCACCGTCGTCTTCCCGTTGGTCCCCGTGACCGCGACGACGGGAGCGTCCAGATGCTCCCAGGCGAACTCCAATTCCGCGATGGTCGTCACGGCCGCCAGACGCGGATCGGTGAGCACCGGCGCCGTCGGTGGGATCCCCGGGCTGAGCACGATGCGGTCGCACGCCGCGAGCCGATCCACGTCGTGGTTGCCCGCTTCCGCGTCCGCACCGAGCGCACGGAGGCGCTCGACGGCCGCGCGCGCCGCCAGCGTATCGGCGGCATCGCTGGCGTAGACGCGCATCTCGTGGCGCAGCGCGAGGCGGGCCGCCGCTTCGCCGCTGCGCGCGAGTCCGAGCACCCCGACGGAGCCGCTCACCGGATCTTGAGGGTGGCAAAGGCCACCAGCGCGCACATCACTCCCAGGATCCAGAAGCGCACGATCACTTTGCTCTCGTGCCAGCCGATCTGCTCGAAGTGGTGGTGCAGCGGCGCCATGCGGAAGACCCGTCTCCCCTTCCCCGTGCGCCGCTTGCTCCACTTGAAGTAGACGGTCTGGACCATCACCGAAACCGCTTCGAGCACGAAGACCCCGCCGACGATCGCGAGCAGGAACTCCGCCTTGAGGAGTACGGCGACTGCCCCCAGCGCTCCGCCGATCGCCAGCGACCCCGTGTCGCCCATGAAGACCTCGGCCGGGTAGCCGTTGAACCAGAGAAAGCCGAGGCAGCCGCCCGACAGCGCCACGCAGAAGATCGCGAGTTCGCCGGCGCCGGGGAGATAAAAGACGTTCAGGTAGCTGGAGCTGTCCACCCGCCCCAGCAGGTAGGCAAAGACGCCGAAGGTCACCGCCGCGATCGCTGAGAGCCCGGCGGCGAGCCCGTCGAGGCCGTCGCTCAGGTTCACCGCGTTGGACGAGCCGATGATCACCGTCATCACGAAGAGCACGTACAGCCAGGGGGAAAAGGTGACGTGCCAGCTCTTGAAGAAGGGAATCTGCGTCCAGGTGGCGGGGACGTCGCTGAAAGGGAAGAGCACCAGGACGATGCCGAGCAGCAGCCCGATCCCGGCCTGGCCGACGATCTTGTAGCGCCCGATCAGACCCTCGGTCTTGCGGCGGACCACCTTGAGGTAGTCGTCCATGAAGCCGAGGGCGCCGAGCCAAAGGAAGATGACCAGAGCGGTGGCCGTGTACCAGCTCCCCAGGTCGGCCCAGAGCACGGTGGGGATGACCGTGGAGAGCACGATCAGCACGCCCCCCATGGTGGGGGTCCCGGACTTCTGCAGATGGCTCTGCGGCCCTTCGGTCCTCACCACCTGCCCCACCTTGAGGATGCGCAGCCGACCGATGATGGCGGGGCCGAAGTAGAACGCCACCAGGAAGGCGGTGACCACCGCTCCCGCCGCCCGAAAGGTCTGGAAACGGAAGAGGTTGAAGACGATGTGGTATTCCGCGAGCGGGACGAGCAGGTGGTAGAACATCAGCCGCCCTCCGCCCGAACGGGGACGGGAGGCGACGCGCCGAAATCCGCCTCCAGCAGATCCAGCCAGCGCTCGAGGGTTTCTCCCCGCGACGCCTTGAGCAGGACGATTTCGCCGCCCTCGAGTAGAGGAATCGTGCGGCGGTAGGCGTCCACGGGGTCGAGGCAGCGGAGTACGCGCTCATCGCTATCGAAGGCGTCGGCGAACTCGCCCGTGGCGACGATCCGGTCGATGCCGTCGCCGAGACGCCCCGCAACCTCGGCAGCAACGCGGCGGTGCTCGCCGGCGCTGTGCTCGCCCAGTTCCCGCATCGTCCCCAGCACCGCGACCCGCGGGGCCTCGCCCGGCAGCGAAGCGAGCAGATCAAGCGCGGCCAGCGTGCTCGGCGGGTTGGCGTTATAGCAGTCCGCCAGCACGCGCAGCGAACCGATGCGCCGCCACTCACCGCGCAGCGCGGGGCACGGCATGCACGAGATCCCCTCCGCGGCGTCGACCGGCGCTACGCCGAGATCGCGTGTGACGCCGAGCGCGAGCAGCGCATTGCGGACGTTGTGGCGGCCGGGGAGGGGGAGGTGCACGTCCGCGCCCTCCCAGCTCCAGCGGGTGGAGCCGTCCTCCAGGATGCGGACTCCGGCTGCGCCGCCTTCGGGACGCAGCTCGGCGTCCGGAGCGAAGCCGGCCGCAAGCACCCGCGGATCGCCGAGCAGCGCGCGCGCCCGATCGGCGAGGGCGGACGGCTCGTCGGCGACGAACGCAGGGCCGTCCCCGCGGATCCCGGGAAGCAGCGCGAGCTCCTCCTCGAGCACGCCGTCGAGACTCCCCAGCTTCTCGAGGTGCTCCTCCCCGATCGAGGTGATCACACCGATGTCCGGCTCGACGATGCGGGTCAGGATCTCGACTTCGCCGGGCTCGTTGGTCCCCATCTCTACGATCACCACCTCCGCCTCGTCGGGCGCCGCGAGCAGGGTGAGGGGGACGCCGATCTGGTTGTTCAGGTTGCCCGCCGTCGCGTGGGTGGCCCGCTGCCCGCCGACGGCGGCGCGGAGCAGGTCCTTGCACGTGGTCTTGCCGTTGCTGCCGGCGATGCCGACGACGCGCGCCTCCAGGGCGCGGCGGCGGTGGCGCGCGAGCCGCCCCAGCGCGGCGAGCGTGTCGCCGACGGTTACGAGCGGCAGATCCGCGGGAGCGCCAGCGGGGACGCGGCTCACGACAGCGGCAGCGGCACCCGCCGCCGCCGCGGCGTCCAGGTAGTCGTGCGCGTCGAAGCGCTCCCCCGCGAGCGCGACGAACAAGCTGCCGGGCGTCAGCGCGCGGGTGTCGGTGCTCACCCC
>JBPCJG010000241.1:0-3985 GCA_051005515.1 Longimicrobiaceae bacterium | reverse complement strand
TGTTCGATCCTGCCGCGCTTTCGGTCGGCATTGACGTGCCGCAGCAGGCGGGGCTTGAGCAGGTCGAGCTCCATCAGCCACGCCGACGACGAGACGGCTACGAAGAGGGTGCTTCCGGAAACGCGTAGCGGGCGGGTGACGGCGGCGATGCGCGGTCCCACGCGCTCCGGCCACTGCTCGAGCGCGGTCGCTGCCTCCACCTTGTCGGCGAGGCCCCGGCGTTCCAGCAGGCGGCCCACCACGTCGCCAACCGGCTGGAGGGAGGGAGCGGAAGGGCGGCGGCGCGGCATGCCCGACAACCTACCCCCGGGAAAGGTGCCGCGTCAAAGTGGATGGATCCTCCCGTCGCGGATCGTCCAGCGCTCGAGGACGCCGCCTCCGGGGAGGAACTCACCGTCCCGCGGCGCGGTCAGCACCACCTGGGCTCGGCTCTCAGCCACCCAGTCGGCGATGCGGGCGGAGCGGCCCTGGTCGAGCTCCGCGAAGACATCGTCGAGGAGCAGCACGCCGGCACGCTCCCGCTGTGCCCGCACCGTGTCCATCTCCGTCATGCGCAGTGCGATGGCCGCCGTGCGCTGCTGCCCGCCGGATCCATAGGCGCGCAGGTCCAGCTGACCGCCCGCGGTGGCGAGGGTGAAGCGCAGATCGTCGCGGTGTGGCCCCACCAGCGTGTTGCCGCGGCGCAGCTCGCTTGCCGCGGAGCGTTGGAGTCCGGCCGCGAAGGCAGAGCGGAGCACCTCGGCAGTGGGGCTTTCGTCGCCCGCGATGTCGGGCAGGGTCGTGTGGTAGCTCAGCCGGGCCTCCGCGCCTCCCGCAATGCGGGCGTAGTGCTCCGCGAAAGCGGGCTCGCTTGCCCCCGTCCAGCGCACGCGGGCGGAAACCACCCGGCTCCCCCAGTCGACCAGCCCAGCGTTCCAGGACGCCACCAGCTCCGCCGCCGCCCCCTGCCGCAGCAGCGCGTTACGCTGCTGCAGCGCCTGGCGGTAGCGCTGCAGCGCTACCAGGTACCCGGGCTCGGCGAGCGAAAGCAGGATGTCCAGATACCGACGTCGTCCGGAGGGCGGTCCCGAGACGAGGACGATGTCGCCCGGAGAAAAGACCACCGCGCCGAAGCGGCCGATCGCGTCGCCCAGCCGTTCGGGTTCGGCTCCGCCGACGGTGATCTTTTTGATTTTTCCACGGCGCGAAAAGCCGGCCGCGAGTCGCTCGGCGCGATCCTCGCCCCCCACTTCGCCCTCCAGATGGAAGGTGTCCGTCCCGAAGCGGACGAGCTGCGCGTCCGGGGCCCCGCGAAAGGAACGAAAGATCTCGAGGTAGTAGATGGCCTCGAGCAGGTTGGTCTTCCCCCGCCCGTTGTCGGCGACGATCGCGCAGCCGTCCGGCGGAACCTCCAGCTCCTGGTCGGCGAAGTTGCGGAAGTCGCGCAGCCGGATCCGGCTGAGGGTCAAGCTGTAAGCGGCCGCCGGCATTTCGCCGCGGCAGGCCCGGCATGGCGGCTCAACGGCCGTGAAAGTGGGCCGGACGCTTCTCGAGAAACGCCTCCATCCCCTCCCGCATGTCTTGCGTAGCGGCGAGCAGGCCGAAGAGGTTGGATTCGAGGGCGAGCGCGTCGTCGGTGTCCATTTCCGCGCCGCGGACGGTGCACTCGATGGCGAGGCCGAGGGCGATGGGACCGTTGCGGAGGATGGCGCGCAGGAGCTCGCGGGCGCTTGCCGCCAATTCCTCGGCCCGAACCACCCGATTGACCAGCCCGATCCGGTACGCTTCCGCCGCGTCGATCATCTCCCCCGACAGGATCAGCTCCAGCGCGTGTCCCCTGCCCACCAGCCGCGGGAGGCGCACCGTGCCGCCGTAGCCGGGGATGATCCCCAGCTTGGTTTCCGGGAGCCCGAAGCGGGCGTTCTCCGCCGCGACCCGCAGGTGACAGGCGAGCGCGAGCTCGCACCCGCCGCCCAGCGCGAAGCCGTTGACGGCGGCGATCCACGGCTTGCGCGACAGCTCGATCGCCCGGAAGACGCGCTGCCCCAGGCGACTCACTTCGACGCCGTCTATGGGCCCCATCTTCGCCAGCTCGGCGATGTCGGCGCCGGCGACGAACGCCTTGCTCCCTGACCCGGTGAGCACCACGCCGGCCACGTCCCCGTCGCCGGCGATCTGCTCGACCGCCCGGCCCAGCTCGCGGATGGTGGCCTCGTTCAGGGCATTCAGCTTGTCCGGACGGTGCACCGTCAGCGTCGCGATGTCCTCGGCGACCTCCAGCCGCAGGTTTTCGAAGTCAGCCATCCTCTACCTCGGTGCCGTTCAGCGCGAAGACGACGCGTTCCGGCTCGTTCCCCGGCGTCACCTCCGTTTCGACGACGATGCGGCGGACGACGCGCCCCGGATCATCGAGAACGATCTCGAACTCCAGCTCCAGCTCCGGCGCGGCGAGGCGCGTGCGCACCCGCGGACCGGGATGCCTCACGGGCGGATCCGGATTGCGGAAGAGCGCCTTGGTGGATTGTCGGCCGCTGGGGAGGTCGCGCGTCACCTTGACCTGGCGGAGCCAGTCCGGCTGGTATCCCACGGTATACTGCGCGCCGCGCTGATCTTCTCCCGTTCCCTCCCGAAGGTGACGTCCCATGCGCGTGTTCCGAGAATGGCTTCCGCGGGTACCTGACGTCCCGCGCCGGGCCAATCTCCGTGCTGCCGCGGGGGATGTCAATCGCTCCAGCCGGGGCGCCTACAGCCGGAGCGGCACCGGGGTGAAAGTGAGTACGAACAGCGCGATGCAGGCCCACGCGCCCCGCCTCCGCCACGGCGGCAGCGGTGACACCACGTCCCAGATCGGCGGGTGGGCGACACGGCCGCGGCCGAAGAGCAGGATCACCGCCGTCCACAGCCACCATCCCCACCAGAAGACGCCGAGGGCGAGCAGCACGCCCACGAAAGCCCAGGCGACCGGCCGCTGCCAGCGGCCGCCGAGGGCGTAGAGGATATGCCCGCCATCGAGCTGGGAGAGCGGAAAGAGGTTCAACGCGGTGACGAAAAAGCCCAGCCACGCCGCGAACGCCAGCGGGTGGAGGACGATGACCGGCGCACGGGGCGCGAAGCCGGTCGTCAGCCCCTCGAAGAGCAGCGAGCTGCCGAGCCAGACGGGCGTGCCCGCGAAGACCACTACGAAGCCGCCGGCGCCCGCCGCGGGAGCGGCGGCCGGGCTGCTCCAGGCGAGCCCGACCATGGCGGCGGGGAGGGCCACCGCGAAGCCGGCGAGCGGTCCCGCGGCTCCCACGTCGAAGAGGGCGCGGCGGTTCGCCATCCGCGAACGGAGTCGAATGAAGGCCCCGAAGGTGCCGATCAGGTTGACGACGTGGGGCGCCGGGATGAAGTACGGCGGCGACACGTCCATCCCGTAACGTCGGGCGGTCAGGTAGTGGCCGAGCTCGTGGGCCAGCAGAATGGCCAGCAGGGGAAGCGAAAAGGCGAGCCCGAGACGCACCGCGTCGAGCGAGAAGCCAAGCGGCGCGAGGACCGCGCCGGTAGGAGCGAGCGGCTGCCCGTGCAGCAGCGCCCCCGACGCCGTGGTGGTCGCGAGGGTGAGCACGAGGAGGAGGAAGTGCAGCCACCAACGCTCCCGGGTTCGCGGCCGTGGACCCTCGTCACCGGCGATCCGAGTGTCCACACGCTGGTTTTGTGGCACTTTTCCTGCTGGATCGAACCCGGCGGCACCGCCGTGCCTGTCCTCTGCCCGCCCACGCACCTCCCTCTCGATCATTCCTGCCTTGGCCCGTGACACGCGGGACGGCTCGACAGCCGTCCGCAGTGATCGCCCCCCCCTCGGGGAACCCGTAGACATCACTGCGCTCAAATCGAAGACCATTCCCGAGCTGCACGAGCTGGCCGGCGAACTGAACATCTCCAACTTCTCGGGGCTGCGCAAGCAGGATCTGATCTACCGCATCGAGCAGAACCTCCTGGATTCGGAGGTGGTCCTGCGCGGCGAGGG
>JBPCJG010000240.1:0-7645 GCA_051005515.1 Longimicrobiaceae bacterium | reverse complement strand
CGCGCCGACGTGTTGGAGCGGGACGAATTGATCGCCGCGCAGGAAGCCGAGCGGCTGCGGAGCGAGAGCGCCGTCGCCGCGGCGGACGTGGGACTGGCGCGGCTGCGGGTCCGCAACGCCACGATCCGCTCCCCCATCGGCGGCGTGGTCACCCACCGGATGGTGGAACCGGGGCAGCTGGTCACCTCCGCGACCCCCACCTTCGGGATCGCGGAAACCAGCCGCCTCGAAGCCGAAATCGGCATTCCCGAGCGCGAGGCCGGGCGGATCCGCCGCGGCCAGCAGGCGATCCTGCGGGTCGAAGGGACCACCACCACGATCCAAGGCGAGGTGAGCCGCGTCCGCCCCGTCGTCGACGCCGAGAGCGGGACCGTCCAGGTGACGGTCGAGGTCGATCCCGCCACGACGCCGCAGCTCCGCCCGGGCCAGTTCGTCAACGTCGAGATCGTCACCGACCGCTTGCAGGACCGCATCACCCTCCCGCGCACGGCAGTCCTGGTCGACGGTCCGCAGCCGCGGGTCTTCGTCCTGCAAGGCGGCGTCGCGGAGGAACGCACCGTCACGCTCGGCAGGAGCGAGGGTGAGCGTGTCGAGATCGAGCGGGGGGTCGCTCCGGGCGACACGGTGGTGACCGTAGGGCAGGACGGGCTGCGCCCGCAGGCACCGGTGCGGCTCATCGAATTGAACGGGGAACCGGTCGCGCAGTCCGCCGCTCCCGCCGGCCCCCGGGAAAGCGCTCCACCGGGCGAGCGTCGCCAGGCGCGGCGTCGGCGCCCGGACGCGGGCCGATGAAGCTGGTAGACCTGGCGGTCCGCCGCCCCGTCACCACCGCGATGTTCTACGTGGCCGTGACGGTTTTCGGCGTCGTTTCGTTGGGTCGCCTGCCGACCGAGCTGCTTCCCGACCTCACCTTTCCCACCCTCACCATCCAGACGGAGTACCCCGGAGTGGGGCCGCAGGAGATCGAAACGCTGGTTTCGCGGCCCATCGAGGAGGCGCTGGCGGTGGTGCAGGGGGTGCAGGAGGTGACCAGCTACTCCCGCCCCGGGCGCTCGGAGGTGGTGCTCACCTTCCGCTGGGGGACGGACATGGACTTCGCGGCGCTCGCCGCCCGCGAACGCCTCGACCTGCTGGAGCTCCCGCCCGACGTCACCCGTTCGACGCTGGTCCGCTACGATCCTTCCACCCAGCCGGTGATCCGGCTCGCGCTGGCGGGTCCCGCCGCGGATCCCCGCACGAGCGAGGGCCGGGTCGCGCTGATCGGGCTGCGCACGGTCGCCGAAGACCAGGTCGAGCGCGCGCTGGAGGGGCTCGAAGGCGTCGCCGCGGTCAAGGTCACCGGGGGGCTCACGGAGGAGATTCAGGTGGAGGTGGACCAGCGCCGTCTCGCCGCTCTGGGCATCCCCCTGGAGCAGGTGGCGGAGCGGCTCGCGGCGGAGAACATCAACCTTTCGGGAGGAATCCTGCGGGAAGGGGCGGCGGACTACGTAGTCCGCACCGTCAACGAGTTCGCGGACGTTCCCGAGATCGGCGCCACCGTCGTCGGAACGCTGGGGGGCCAGCCCATCCTGCTGCGCGACGTGGCCGACGTCCGCCGCGGCGTCGCGGAGCGGGAAACCATCTCCCGCGTCGGCGGCGCGGAAGCGGTGGAGGTAGCGGTGCTGCGCGAAGCGACCGCCAACATCGTCCAGGTTGCGACCGAGGTGCGGGAGCGCGTCGACACCATCCGCGGTGATCTGCCGCCGGGAACCCGCCTGACGGTGGTGGCGGACCAGTCCACCTTCATCCGCCAGGCGGTGGACGACGTCAAGATGGCGGCGGTCATCGGCGGCGTGCTCGCCGTGGTCGTGCTGCTCCTCTTCCTGCGCCACCTCCCGACGGTGGGGATCGTCGCGCTGGCCATCCCCCTTTCGGTGGTCGCCACCTTCATCCTGATGTTCGCCCGCGGCATTTCGCTGAACGTGATGTCGCTGGGCGGGCTGGCGCTCGGCGTGGGGATGCTCGTGGACAGCGCCATCGTGGTGCTGGAATCGGTAGCGCGCGAACGCGAGCGGGGTCGCGGCGCCCTGGAAGCGGCGCGCACCGGGAGCGAGCGGGTGGGGATGGCCGTCGTCGCGTCCACCCTCACCACCGTGGCGGTCTTTCTCCCCATCGTGTTCGTGAGGGGGGTCGCGGGTCAGCTCTTCGGCGACCAGGCGTGGACGGTTTCGTTCGCGCTGCTCTCGTCGCTGGTGGTGTCGCTGACGCTGATCCCGATGCTCGCCGCGCGCGGCGGCGGCGACGCCGAGCGGGTGCCCGAGCGCTTCGGCCGGACGGGCGTGCGCGCCCGCCTGGGGCGCGGCGCCGTCCGTGCCGGGGGCTTCGCCGCGCGCCTGCTGCGCGGTGGGGGAGGCGCGGTCGCGACGGGGCTGCGGCCGGTGACGGCGGCGTGGGACCGTGGTTACGGCTGGGTCGAGCGCAGCTACCCGGAGTGGATCCGCGCCGGGCTGCGCCGTCCCGCCCGGGTGCTCTGGGTGGCCGGTGGCATCTTTGCGTTTTCCCTCCTCCTGATCCCCGGCATCGGGCTGGAGCTGATCCCGGAACTGGACCAGGGGGAGCTGGTCGTCGAACTCGAAGCGCCTCCCGGCACCGGCCTCGCCGCCATGGAAGCGATCACCCGGCGCGCCGAGAACGTCGCACTTGCTACACCGGGGGTGACGGAAGTGATCAGCGACGTCGGCGTACGCGGTTCGGGCGGCACGCTCGGCGGCGGCGGCGAGGAGGAACGCCACGCCGCGACCCTGCTGGTGCGGCTCGATCGCATCGGGACGGACGAGGCCCGCGTCTCGGATCGCCTGTCCGACGATCTGGGTGCCATCCCCGGCATCGCGTACCGGGTCGAGCGGCCGCGCCTCTTCGCGCTGGCGGCGCCGGTGGAGGTGGAGGTGCGCGGCTACAACCTGGCCGCGCTGAACGCGGCCGCCGCGGAGGTGCGCGAGCGCCTCCGCTCCCTCCCCGGCATCGCGGAAACCGACGAGGAGCGGCGGCAGGGCACCCCCGAGGTCGAGATCCGCTTCGACCGCGATCGTCTCGCGCGGCTGGGGTTGACGGTCGGCGGCGCCGCGGCGGCGGTGCGCGACCGGGTCCGGGGTGCCGACGCCACCGAGTTCACCGAACGCGATCGCGAATTGAACGTGCTGGTGCGGGCGGAAGAGGAGCAGCGCAGCACGCTCGCCGACCTGGCGAACCTGCGGGTGGAGCTCCCGGCCGGGGGCAGCGTCGCCCTCGGCTCCATCGCGGAATTGTCGTTCGGCGAAGCACCGGCCGAGATCGTCCGGCGCGGCGGCTCCCGGGTCGCCCTGGTCGGCGCGCAGCCGGCGGGGCGTGACCTCGCGGGCACCCTGAGCAGCGTGGAGGCGGAGATGCGCCAGGTCTCGCTGCCCGCCGACTTCACCATCGCGGTGGGCGGCCAGTCCCGCGAGCTCGACGAGGGTGTCAGGTCCATGCAGCTCGCGCTGCTGCTCGCCATCTTCCTGGTATACCTGGTGATGGCCAGCCAGTTCGAATCCTTTCTGCATCCGTTCGTGATCCTCTTCTCGGTCCCGCTCGCGCTGTCAGGGGCGCTGATCGCGCTCTGGGTGACGCGCACGCCGCTTTCGGTGGTGGCGCTGATCGGCATCGTCATGCTGGCCGGAATCGTGGTAAACAACGCCATCGTGCTGATCGACTACGTCAACCAGCTCCGCCGCGACGAGGGGTACGCGCTCGACGAGGCGCTGGTGGAGGCGGGGCGGGTGCGGCTGCGCCCCATCCTGATGTCCACGCTGACCACCGTGCTGGGGCTCCTGCCGATGGCGCTGATCCGGGGCGAGGGCGCCGAGCTGCGCGCGCCGCTCGCGATCCCGGTGATCGGCGGGTTGGTACTTTCGACGCTGCTCACGCTGATCGTGGTCCCGGTGGTGTACCGCGGCTTCGAGGCGCGGCGGGAGCGGCGCGCGGCGGCGGTGGTGCCCGCCGGCATGCAGCCGGCGGGAGGGGATTGAGCCATGTCCCTTCCCCGCTTCGCCGTCCGCCGCCCGGTCACCACGGGTATGCTGGTGCTCGCCGCGCTGGTGCTGGGCCTGATCTCGCTGCGGCTCATCAACCTGGACATGTTCCCCGCCTTTCAGCGACCGGTGCTGCGGGTGTCGGTGCCGTACCCGAACGCGAGCCCCGCCGAAGTCGAGCGCCGCATCGTCCGTCCGCTGGAGGAGGCGATGGGGACCGTCCGGCATCTCGAATCGCTCAGCTCGACCGCCGGGCAGGACCAGGGGTCGCTCGAGCTCGAGTTCGAACCGGGCACCGACATGGACCTCGCCGCGCTGGACGTGCGCGAAAAGGTGGACGCAGTGCGCGGCGACCTCCCCGACGACGTGCGCCGGGTGGACATCCGCCGCTTCTCGTCCGACGCGATGCCGGTGCTGCGCGGCGGCATCTCGTGGACGGGAGACGCCGCGGAATTGACCGACCTACTGGAGCGGCGCGTGCAGTCGGCGCTCCAGCAGGTCCCCGGCGTCGCGTCCGTCGAGTTCAGCGGGCTGGAGCGGAAGGAGGTCACGGTCGAGCTGGACGCGGGCCGCATGCAGGCCGCCGGCGTGACCGCGGGTCAGGTGGCGCGCGCCCTCGGCGACGCCAACCTCGACGTTTCCGCCGGCGAGATCGAACTGGGCGGCACCCGCTTCCTGGTGCGCTCGGAGGGGCAGCTCTCCCGTGTCGAGCAGATCGGGGCGCTGCCGCTGCGCGCCGACGGCATCCGCCTGCGCGACGTCGCCGAGGTACGCTACGACTATCCCGACGAGGACTTCTTCTACCGGCTCAACAACGAGAACGCGCGCCAGGTCCAGATCTTCAAGGACTCGGACGCGAACGTGGTGGCGGTGGCGCGCGAGGTGAAGGCGACGCTGGAGCGGCTGCAGACCGAGCCGGGGCTGGAGGGAATCGCCTTCCGCTTCTGGCAGGACCAGTCGGAAGGCATCCTCGAGGCGCTCACCGCCCTCGCCAAGGCGGGCCTCGCGGGGGGCGGGCTCGCCGTCATCATCCTCTTTCTCTTCCTGCGCCGCGTCACGCCGACGCTGATCGTCGCCACCGCGATCCCCGTCTCTGTGGTACTCACGGTGGCCATCCTCTTTCTGGCGGGCGAAACGCTCAACATCATCACCCTGTCCGGGCTGATGATGGCGGTGGGGATGCTGATCGACAACGCGGTGGTGGTGGTGGAGAACGTCTTCCGTCACCGGGAGATGGGCGACACCGCGGAGGGCGCGGCGTCGGAAGGCGCGTCGGAGGTGGGGCTGGCGATCGTCGCCGGGACGCTGACTACGGTGATCGTCTTCGCGCCGCTCTTCTTCATGACCCCCAACGAGATGGGGGTGAACATCCGCGCCTTCGGGATGTCCATTTCCTTCGCGATGGTCGCCAGTCTGATAGTCGCCCTGACGCTGGTGCCGCTCCTCTGCGTGCGGTTGCTGCGAGGGGCCCCGGCGGAGGCGGGTCGCTGGATGCGCGGCTTCTCCGACCGCTACCGCCGCCTGCTGGACGCCATCCTGGACCACCGCCTGGCGACCGCAGGCGTCGTGCTGGTGATGTTCGCGGTGGGCGTCGGCATCCTGGCGAAACTGCCCAAGGAATTGATGCCGGAAGAGGACAACCGCTTCCTCCGCCTCACCGTCACCACCCCGCGCGGGATGACTCCCGAAGCGCGCAGCGACGTCTTCGACCGCGCCGAAAAGATCCTCATCGCGAACCGCGGGGAGCTCGAGATCGAGAACGTCTCGTCGTTCTCCAGCGACCGCTTCAACTCCATCTTCGTTTCGCTGGTGTCGTTCGGCGATGGCGGGGAGATGTCCAGCGCGGAGATCGGGCGCCGCATCGAGCCGCTGCTGCCGACCGTGGCCGGCGTGGAGTGGAAGCAGCGCAGCTCCTGGGGGCAGGGCGGCCGCGTCAACGTGCGCCTGGTCGGGGAAAGCACGGCCGAGCTGGCGCGGCAGGCGGAGCTGGTGCAGCGGCGGCTCGAAACCGAGGTGCCTGGACTGGTGAACCTGGACAACTCGCTGCAGGCGGGGGACGAGGAGATCCGCGTCCGCATCGACCGCCAGGCCGCGGAGCGCCAGGGGCTCACGAGCGCCGCCGTGGCGCAGGCGGTATCGACCGCGCTGCGCGGGCGGGTCGCTACTCGCTTCCGCACGGCCGACCGGGAAACCGACGTGCTCGTCCAGCTCCGCGAGGAGGACCGCGTCTCCATCCAGCAGCTCGCGCAGCTCGCGGTGGAGCTGCCGGGCGGCGGCACGACCCAGCTCGCCACCGTCGCGGAGTTGCAGGTGGTGGGCGGTCCGCAGGACATCCGGCGCGAGGAGCGGCGTACCTCGGTATCGGTCTTCGGAGAAGTGGCGCCGGAGGCGAACCGGGAGGAGGTGCAGGGCACCGTGCAGGGGGTGATGTCTAGCGTGGAGCTGCCGCCGGGGTACCGCTGGGACATGGGCCGCGGCTTCCAGGAAGAACAGGAGCAGTTCGGGGAGATGATCTTCGCGACGGGGCTCGCGCTGATCCTGGTCTACCTGCTCCTCGCCGCGCTCTTCGAAAGCCTGCTGCTGCCGCTGATCATCTACTTCTCCATCTTCTTCGCCCTGCCGGGGCTCGGCCTGGTCTTTCTGGCGACGGGGACGAGCATCTCCATCCTTTCCTTTTTGGGGATGCTGATCACCATGGGGATCGTGGTCAACAACTCCATCGTCATGATCGACCTGGTCAATCAGCTCCGCGAACGCGGCGCCGAGCGGCGGACCGCGCTGCTCGACGGCTGCCAGGCGCGCCTGCGGCCCGTGCTGATGACCAGTCTCACCACACTCCTCGGCCTGGTTCCGATGGCGTTCCTCGCGGGAGACGGGATGGGACAAACGTTCGCACCCATGGCGCGCGCCGTGATCGGCGGCCTCGCCTCGTCGCTCCTCCTGACGCTGACGCTGACGCCGGTGCTCTACGCCTGGATCGACGACGTAGGCGCGTGGCTGGCGGACCTCTGGAAGGGGATCCGGGCGACGGGTAGCGGAAAGCCGATCCTGCAGGCAGAAGGCGCCGCGGGAGATTGATGGAGCTACGCCTGTCCGCTGTGCGTTTCGCGCCCTGGCTCCTCCTCGCGACTCTCTCCGTTTGCGGCTTGCGTGGTGCCCGCTCCAACAACGACGGACAGCTACTCTTCGGCCTGCTCGCGAGCTTCTAGCAGTTCCTCCCGCCGCTGCTCGGAGATCAATGACCCGAGCGTGATTTCGAGGCCGGCGACGTACGTGCGGAAGTCGGCGAGGGAAACCGTATCCTCGGCGGAGGTCAGGCTGCTCGCACCCCGGAGCAGCGTCACGTAGCTCCCCAGGCGGGCCGCGATGCGGTCGCAGGTGGACTCGACCGCGTTTTCGAAGCGCGCCTCGTCGCGCGCCCGCGTAGTCAGGGCGACAAAGGAAGTGGCGACTACCGTGAGCAGCGCGGCCGCCGCGGCGATGGTCCAGGGCATGCGCGAAACCCGCCGCATCAGCGGCTTTCCACTTCGTCGCCCAGCAGGGCGCGGCGTACGGCGCGATGGTCGCGCAGGGTGTCGAAGAGGTGGTCGGGAGCGCAGGCGGCGAGCGCCTCCCGATCA
>JBPCJG010000239.1:0-4979 GCA_051005515.1 Longimicrobiaceae bacterium | reverse complement strand
TCGGTCATCGCCACCTCCAGCGCATCCCTCAGCTCCTGCGCATCGGCGCCCAGGTGGAACGCCGCTACGGCCACCGGCCGGAGCAGCCCCGTCAGCGTCTCCGGCCGCTCGCCGGCGGCGATGCCGTTCCCCGTAGTCTCTGCCACGCGGGTCCCGCGCGCCCCCTCCGTCACCACCACGCCCAGCCCCTCCAGCTCGCTGTAGGCGCGGGCTACGGTGCCGGGAGCGATGTCGAGGTCGTCGGCGAGCCGCCGCACCGAGGGAAGCCGGACGCAGGCAATGAGCAAGGGAGGGAACGACGCTGGATCCCCGCGTTCGCGGGGATGACGAACGGCTGGTATTTGCGCGGTTCAGCAGGTCTCCCCCTCTCCCCCCGTGGGAGAGGGGGCCGGGGGGTGAGGGGCGGCGGAGCGGGAGAAGGGGAGGGTCCCCGCGGGAAGCAGGTCGGGGGTGAAGGGCCCGGGAAGTGGAGTTAGCCCCTCAACCCGGCGCGTTCGTCACCGCCTCCACATCCACCTGCTCGACGAACCAGCGTCCCTCCGGACCCCGGACGACGATGAACGGCACGTCGAAGGTGCTCCGCTCGTTTACGAGGCGTACGTTCATCCGCACCGCCGCGCCCGAGCGCCCAGGCACCTGCGCCTGGTTGCCGATGGTGTAGCTGCGGTGTCGCAGCACCGTCGCCAGTGCGTACATCCTCCGCTCTACGTCGTTCGGCTCATCGATCGCGTAGACGGAGCCGCCGTGATTGCCGAAGAGCCACCCCATCTGGTCGTACTCCTTGCTCTCGACCAGCTTCATGAACTTATCCACGACCGCATCCGGCGCGGGGCCGCCGGGGACGCCGGCGGGAGGCGGGCGGTTCCCGCCGCAAGCAGCGGCGACGAGGAGCACGAGTGGCAGGAGGCGCAGCAGGGGAGAGCGGGTCACTGGCGCGTTTAGGAAGGGTAGGTTACGACGCGGCATCGACGCCCCGGTGGGACGCCGATGCTGATGCTACGCCGCGCCGGGAGCTCGCGTCAAGCCGCGACGGCCTCGCCTACGCGGAAGTCGAGCCGCCCCGACCCCTGCTCGCGATCGACCACCACGGTATCCCCCTCCTCGAACTCCCCCTCCAGCACGCGGATGGCGAGCGGGTTCTGCACCAACCGCTGGATCGCACGCTTCAGCGGCCGCGCGCCGTACGCCGGGTCGTACCCCTCCTCGGCGATCAGCTCCTTCGCTTCGTCGCTGATCTCCAGCGTCAGCTTCCGTTCGGCGAGCATCTGCTCCAGGCGGCGGAGCTGCAGCTCGACGATCTGCTTCAGCTCGTCCGTGCCGAGCGGCTTGAAGACGATGATGTCGTCCACCCGGTTGAGGAACTCCGGGCGGAACGCCTGCCTGAGCTGCGCGAGCACCGCCGCCTCCACCTCGGCGCGCACGTCGGGATCCTGCATCCGGCTCGAGCGCTCCAGGATGAGCGGCGAGCCGATGTTCGAGGTCATGATGACCACCGTGTTGCGGAAGTTCACCACCCGCCCCTGCGAATCGGTGAGCCGCCCGTCGTCCAGGATCTGCAGGAGGACGTTGAAGACGTCCGGATGCGCCTTTTCGATCTCATCGAAGAGGATCACGGAATACGGCCGCCGCCGCACCTGCTCGGTGAGCTGCCCCCCCTCCTCGTAGCCGACGTACCCCGGGGGCGCGCCGATCAGCCGCGCCACGGCGTGCTTCTCCATGTACTCAGACATGTCGATGCGCACCATTGCCTCCTCGTCGTCGAAGAGGAACTCAGCCAGCGCGCGCGCCGTTTCCGTCTTGCCGACGCCGGTAGGGCCGAGAAAGATGAAGGAGCCGATCGGCCGGTCGGGATCCTGCAAGCCGGCGCGCGAGCGGCGCACCGCGTTGGCCACCGCTTCGGTGGCCTCCGTTTGCCCGATGACCCGCTCGTTCAGCAGCTCGTCGAGGTGCGCGAGCCGCTGCCGCTCCGACTGGAGCATACGGGAGACGGGGATGCCGGTCCAGCGAGCCACCACCTCCGCGATGTCGTCCTCGTCCACCTCCTCCTTGAGGAAGCGGGCGTTCGCCTGCAGCTCCTGCAGCCGCTCCCCGCCCTCCTCGATGTCCTTTTGCAGGGCGGGGATTTCGCCGTACTGGATCTCGGCCGCGCGAGCGAGGTCGCCGGTTCGGGTGGCGCGGTCCGCCTCCACCTTGAGCGCGTCGAGCCGCTCCTTCTGCTCCCGCAGAGCCCCGATCGCCCCCTTCTCCGACTGCCACTGCGCCTTCATCCCCGAGGCCCGCTCGCGCAGCTCCGCGATCTCCTGCTCCACCCGCTCGCGCCGCTCGGTCGAGGCGGGGTCGTTTTCGCGGGCGAGCGCCTGCTTCTCGATCTCGAGCTGGGTGATGCGGCGCTCCACCTCGTCGATCTCCTGCGGGAGCGAGTCGATCTCGATGCGCAGACGTGACGCCGACTCGTCGATCAGGTCGATCGCCTTGTCGGGGAGGAAGCGGTCGCCGATGTAGCGGTCCGAGAGCGTGGCGGCGGCGACGATCGCCGGGTCCGTGATGCGCACGCCGTGGTGCACCTCGTAGCGCTCCTTCAGGCCGCGCAGGATGGCGATGGTGTCCTGTACATTCGGCTCGCCGACGAAGACCGGCTGGAAACGGCGTTCGAGCGCGGCGTCCTTTTCGACGTGCTGGCGGTACTCGTCGAGCGTGGTGGCGCCGACCACGCGCAGCTCGCCGCGCGCCAGGGACGGCTTGAGCATGTTGCCGGCGTCCGGCGAACCCTCGGTGCGCCCGGCGCCGACGATGGTATGCAGCTCATCGATGAAGACCACGAACTTGCCGTCGGCTTCCGTGATCTCCTTGAGCACCGCCTTGAGCCGCTCCTCGAACTCACCACGGAACTTCGCGCCGGCGAGCATGGAGCCGATGTCCAGCGACACCAGCGTCTTGTCGCGCAGCCCCTCGGGCACGTCGCCGTTGACGATCCGCTGGGCGAGGCCCTCGACGATCGCGGTCTTGCCGACGCCCGGTTCGCCGATCAGCACCGGGTTGTTCTTGGTGCGGCGGGAAAGCACCTGTATGATGCGGCGGATCTCCTCGTCGCGGCCGATCACGGGGTCGAGCTTGCCGCGCCGGGCGCGCTCGGTCAGGTCGATGGAGAAGCGCTGCAGCGCCTGATACTTCTCCTCCGGATTCTGATCGGTGACGCGATGGGCGCCGCGCACCTGCTCCAACGCCTGCATGACCCTGTCGCGATCGGCGCCCTGCGCCGCGAGCAGCTCGCGCGAATCGGAGCCCTTCTTCTCCGCCAGCGCCAGCAGGAGGTGCTCGGTCGAAACGTACTCGTCCTGGAGGTCGCGAGCTTCCTTCTCCGCCCGATCGAGGATCGAGTTCAGCTCACGGGAAATGGTGGGCTGGGCGCCGCCGCTCTGCTTCGGCAGCCGTCCCAGCGCCGTCTCCAGCTCGGTCGCGAGGCGGCCGACGTCCACCCCCACCTTCTGCAGGATGGGGACGACTATGCCCTCCTCCTGCGCGAGCAGCGCGGCGAGCAGGTGCAGGTCCTCGATGGCAGGGTTGCCGGCGCGGGACGCCGCCTGCGCGGCTTCCTGGATCGCCTCTGCCGATTTGACGGTGAGTCGGTCGAAATTGATCATTTATCCGCGGATCTTTCAGTCATTGGGGTACCAGCGCGAATGCTCCCCCCGCAGAAGGAAAGATCCGTGCCGCCTGTGGCTTCCTCGCGGATACCTGCCGACATCTTGACCTGCCCTCGCGACAGTACTAGTATAAGATGCTGGTATATCATACATGCAGCGTGAGAAAGCTATGGCAACGGGAAAGCCGAAACGAACCCGTGCACAGGTAGTCGTCTACCTGGACGCCCGGGACCGGGCGTTGCTCAAGGAAATGACGGAAAAGACCGGGATATCGAAGACGGAGTTGTTCCGGCGCGGTTTGCGTCGTCTGGCCGACGAGACGCTGGGTGAAAAGAGACCCGGATCGTCTCTGCGGTTTCTGATTGCGACAGCTGACAGCGACGACTTTCCGCCGGATGTCGCGGAGCGGGCGGACCACTACCTGTACGGCGGCGGCTATGAAGAAGGAATGGAGCAGAAGCGTGCGCGTGCTCGTTGATACGGGCGCGCTGCTCGCGCTCAGTCGCCGCCAGGATCAGCATCACGCGAGCGCCATCCAGATCACGGAGCACCACCTCGCGTCGGGGGGGCAGTACCTCGGCACCACGTTGATCCTGGGCGAGCTACACTCGCATCTGCTGTACCTGCGCGGGCCGAAGGAGGCGCGAGTGGCCTTGTTGCATCTCCTCGCCGACCCGGTACACGAGTGGCTTGAGGTATCGGCGAGCCTCACCGGAGACGCCGTGACGAACTGGCTTGCTCGCTTCTCCGATCAGCGTTTTTCTCTCGTCGATGCGGTCAGTTTCGAGGTCATGCGACGGGAAGGACTGAGCCATGCATTCGCCTTCGACCAGCACTTCGAAGTGGCGGGTTTTCAGCTGCTGCGATAGCGTGCCGGCGCTGCAAATCGCGGCGTCACAGCACCCACGCACTCTACAACCCCGGACCGAGCAGCAGCGCGTTCAGGAAGAGCGGCTGGGTGGAGCGCCAGAAGAGGCGGAAGAGCGGGTCGTCGGCGAAGAGCACCACGCTCCCCTGCCCCACGCGTTTGCTGACGAGCCACGCGCCCTCCCGCAGGCGGGCGAGGTTCTCCGGCGAGATGACGCCGGAGATGCGCTCTGCGTCGCCCGGAAAGTAAGCCACCGCTTCGGCGCCGGCGACCGGTTCCCAGACGCGCGTCCCCTGGTGCAGCGCAAAGGTGCGCGCCGAATCTCCCGGCACCCCCGCGCCCCAGGCGAGCGGGTGCGCGGGGTCCAGCGCGAGCGGCAGGATGGTGCCCGGGACCTCGGAGCGCCACTCCTGCCGCTCGCGTTCGCGGCGGCCGGCAAGCAGGCGTTCGCGCGTGGAGTCCGGCTC
>JBPCJG010000238.1:0-6215 GCA_051005515.1 Longimicrobiaceae bacterium | reverse complement strand
GGCTGGCGGCGCTGGCGATGGAGCTGCTGGCGGACATCGACCGGGAGACGGTGGACTTCGCGCCGAACTTCGACGACCGGTTGGAAGAGCCGACCGTGCTGCCGAGCAAGGTGCCGAACCTGCTGATTAACGGGAGCAGCGGCATCGCCGTGGGGATGAGCACCAACATCCCTCCGCACAATCTGCGAGAAACGGTAGCCGCCGCCCTGCACCTGCTCGACCACCCCGACTGCACGGTGGCCGACCTGATGGAGCACCTCCCCGGTCCCGACTTTCCCACCGGGGGAGTCGTCGTCGGAGTCAAGGGGATCCGCGACGCCTACGAGACGGGCCGCGGCCGCGTCGTGATGCGCGCCAGGATCGCGCGCGAGGAGCGTCGCGGCGGGCGCGAGCAACTGGTGGTGCGCGAGATCCCCTACGGCACGAACAAGACCCGGCTGATGGCGCAGATCGTCGCGCTGGCCAAGAGCAACCGGATCCCGGATCTGGCAGATCTCCGCGACGAATCTGACCGGGAGGGGATCCGCGTGGTGATCGCGTTGAAGCGGGGGGCCGACCCCGACAAGGTGGTCGCCAAGCTCTTCCGCTGGACTGCGCTGCAGGCGACTTTCGGGGTGATCTCGCTGGCGCTGGACGGCGGCGTGCCCCGCACCTTCGATCTCAAGGAGCTGCTGGAGCGCTTCCGCGACCACCGCATCGAGGTGGTGGTGCGGCGCTCCCGCTGGCAGCTCGAACGCGCACGCACGGAAGCGCACCTGCTCGAAGGTCTGCTCGTGGCGCTCGGCGACATCGACGAGGTCGTGCGGTTGATCCGCGGCAGCCGCGATCGGGGTACGGCAGGGCGCAAGCTGCGGCAGCGCTACAAGCTGTCGGAGGAGCAGGCGAACGCGATCCTGGCGATGCGCCTCGCGCGCCTGACCGCCCTCGAGACCCGCGAGGTGCGGGAGCGATTGGAGGCGCTGCGGATCGAGATCGGCGAGCTGGAGGCGCTGATCGCCAGCCCCGAACGCCAGCTGAACGTGGTGCGCGAGGAGCTGCGCCGCATCGGCGGTGAGTACGGCGACGCACGCCGCACCCGCATCGTCGCGAGCGAAAAGGAGTGGCGGCTGGAGCGGGCGGACGCCTACGAGGACGTGATGGTGGCGATCACCGCCGAAGGACACGCCAAGCGCATCCCCATGGCCCTCCACCTGCGGCGCAGCGGCCGCGGCGTCGGCGTCCTCCACCGCGACGATGGCGACGCGCCGGAGCGGTTGTTCGCCGCCAGCACGCGGCAGACACTGCTCTTCTTCACTTCCGGTGGGCGTGTCCACGCGCTCGGCGTCGGCGAAATTCCGGAGGCGGGGCCGAGTTCGCGAGGACGCGCGCTGACCTCGCTGCTGGGGGTGGACGCGAGAGAGCAGGCGGTGGCGATGATCCCGCTGCCGGAGCAGACCGCCGGTTTCACCCTGCTCTTCGCCACTGCCAAAGGAACCGTCAAGCGGACGGAGCTGGACGAGCACGCGCGCACGCGCGCGGGCGGGGCCGACGCCATCGGCATCCGCCGCGGCGACCGGCTGCTCGAGGTGCTCGTCGCCGACCTATCCGGCGACGTTCTGCTGCTTTCGCGGCAGGGCCGCGCGATCCGCTTCCCCGTGACGGACGTACCCGTCACCGGTCGCGGCGCTCAGGGGGTGCGGGGGATCCGCCTGCGCGGCGACGATCGGGTGGCGGCCGCTGTCCGCGTCCGCCGGGGCGCGCAGGTCGCCCTGGTCACCGAGCGGGGCTGGGGGCTGCGCATCGCCCCGGTCGAGGTGGCGGTGCAGGGACGCGGCGGATTGGGGTCGGCGCTGCTGGACGGAGATGCCGCGGGGGCGGTAATGGCCGCGCTCGAGGTGACGGAGGGCGAGGAGCTGCGTTTGACCACGAGCGGCGGCGAGGTAGTTCGCGTCGCCGTGGCGGACCTTCCAGCACCCGCCGAGAAAGTGGTGGCGCCGATAGCCGAGATTGGCGCCGAGCGGGTGGTCGGCTGCAGCCGCGCCCTCGCCGCCGGTCGCACGGAGATCCCGGAGGAGCCCGCCCCGGCCCACATCGCCGCGGGCGAAGCGGGCGAACTCGACCTGTTCGCCGGCTGAGCCCTTTCAGCGGTCGCCCAGTCGGGCGACGTCGGCCGAACGGATGGGGCGGCCGGCCGCGAGCAAGTCGAAGACGCGCGCCGGTTCCGGCCGGTAGCGCAGCACCACCGCACGCATTCCCAGCAGCAGGTTGACGGTGAGCAGGGTGCCGGACACGTCGCTGCGGGCGAGGATGCCGGAAAGCTGCGCGGCGGTGGTGTCGCGGAAGTTGCGGGCCACCAGCACGAACGCTTCGGGAAGCTCGTCGAGCGCCGCTGCCGCGGCTGCGGAGACGTCCGGACCGACCGCGAAGTTGACCTGGGGATATGCCAGCACCACACCCTCCCGCTCTCCGGCTCCAAAGCGGAGGCATGCCTGGCTGCCCAGCTCTCCGCTGTCTGCCCCGCCGAGCAGGTCATGGAGTGCCCGCCTCACCCCCGCGCGGAAGTCGGCAGCCACCGTTTCGCCGCGAAACGAGATGCTCCTCAGGTGGTCGGCGAAGTAGCGGTCGGGGTCGAAGTTGCGATAGCAGGGGAGCAGACGGAGCGCCGTCTCGAGGTCCACCCAGCCCGTCGCGCTCAGCGCTTCGGCCAGCGCCCGGCCGCGAAGGTGGGGTTCGCGCGAGGCGACCTCGCGCAGCGCGCGCTCCATGCGGACCGCGGGCGAAGCGGGACGGCTCCCGGGAGCGTCGCGAACGGGGAGATGGGCAAACCAGATCATCGTCTCGTAGTGCGTCGGTCGCCCGCGGCGGGCGGGCGGTTTCCGGCCCGCATACCCCGACTCGCCCGAGCCGTTTCCCTGCGGCTTGACACGCGCGGCCGGGAAGGCGTCTTTTTCCCCGGCGTTTCTGCCCGCTCCCCGCATCACCGAGGTCTTCGTTGGGCCGACTCCTTCCGGGCGCGCTGGCCGGGCTACTCGCGGTTTCCGCCTGCCGCATCGAGCGAACACCGCCCGAGTTCCTTGAAGAGCGCGATCCCGCTACCTCTGAGGTGCAGCAGCGGGTCGGAGAGATCCGGGCGCGTCTGGCGCTGTCCGCCCAGACGCTCGCCCGCGGGAACCTGCTCGACGCCACCTCGCTCCTGCGCCCCGCGCGACTGCTCGTCCTCATCCCGCCCGACGCGCCCGCGAAAGCGGACGGGGCCGCCGCGGTGTATCCGCTTCTCACTCGCCTGCTGCCGCCCGATTCCGCGAGGGGACGGCTGGAGGGGCTCGAGGTCAACGTGGCGCCGAACGGCAGCGTCGCCTGGTTCGCGGGAGAACTGCACGCGGTGCGCAGCAGCGACGGCTCGCCCTGGGGCGAACCGTGGCGGGTGAGCGGAGTCTACCTGCTGGAGGGAGGCGAGTGGGAGCTGGTGCAGCTCCACGTGTCGCGACGTGGCCTCACGTCGCAGAATCCGCCGCCGGATTCAACGCCGGCGGAGGAATGACGACGGGTGCCGGAGCACGCTGCCAGCGGGCGGGTCGGCTCATCGGCGCATATCTCAGTCCCGGCTGGAAGGCGAGGGGCTCGGCGACCGCGCCCCGGAATCCAGCGTCGTCGATCACGCCGGCGGCGAGCAGCCGTCGCAGGACCTCGTTGCGCCGGGCTCCGACCGCGCCGGCCCGCAGCCGCGGATCGTCCAGCGGCGGGGGCAGGAGCAGACCCGCTAGCGTGGCACTCTCGCCGAGGGTGAGCTCGGCCGGTGCCTTGTCGAAGTACTCACGCGAGGCATCGCCGATTCCCACCACGGGGAACCTGCCGCTCCGGCCGAAGCGAGCCCGGTTCAGGTAGAGTTCCAGGATTTGGTTCCGTGTGAGCCGCCGCTCCAGCAGGGGAGCGAGCGTCGTCGCGCGCGCTTCGGCCCAAACGCCGGCATCCAGCCCATAGACCTGTCGCAGGAGCCGACGCGGCACCGTCTTCCCGCCGGGATTGCCGAGATCCTGCAGCTCGGTGCGTCGCAGATATCCAGGGTCTTCGACCAGCAGGATCGCCCGCGGCAGGTAGGGCGGGAGCGCGGCCAGCGGCGTCCAGTCCGGGCGGCGCTGCTGCTCCGCCCGCTGCCGCAGGAGTCCCCGCTCGAGCTCCTGCTCCAGCCGCCAGGCGAAGCCGGCGACGAGCCCGACGATGAAAAGAACCGGCAGCAGCGGCAGGAATACCGTCCAGCGCGACCCCGCGGTCGGGCGACCGGTCAGGCGCCTCCCCCATCGGCCGCCCCGGAAAGCGCCTCCGCCGGCTCCCACTCCTCGGGCTCTCACCTGCTGGCTTTTATCTCGTCTGCGGTTGCCACCGATGCGCGGCTCGGTTACCGTTGAAGCGACGAAGATCGCCCGCCCGCGCGACGAAAGCAACGTTCGACATGGAAACCACTTACTTTCGCCGCGGCTTCGGTCTGAAGAAGCAGATCGAGCCGTTGATCGAATCCGAATACCACAGCGCCCTGGTCGAGCGGATCCGCGCCCGCGGCTACTCCGCGACGTTCGGAAAGGGCGCGGAGCGCCTCACCGTGCGGCTGGCGGAGGAATTCGGCTTCTGCTACGGTGTGGACCGCGCCGTAGACTACGCCTACGAAAGTCGCGTGAAGTTCCCCGAGAAACGCCTCTTTCTCGTCGGCGAGATCATCCACAACCCGCACGTCAACCTGCGGCTGCGGGAGATGGGGATTTCCTTCCTCGATCCGCGCGAAGGGGACGGCGAGTTCGATTTTTCGGAGATCACCCCGCAGGACGTCGTGATCCTCCCCGCCTTCGGGGTCACGCTGCGCGACTTCGAGCGCTTGAAGCAGATCGGCTGCCTGGTGGTCGACACCACCTGCGGCAGCGTGCTGAACGTCTGGAAGCGGGTGCAGCAGTATGCCCGCGACGGGTATACCGCGCTGATCCACGGCAAGTACTATCACGAGGAGACGCGCGCCACGGCGAGCCAGACCTTCAAGCACCCCGGAGGCGAGTACGTGATCGTCCGCGACATGGAAGAGGCCCGGCTGGTGATGGACTACGTCGAAGGCCTGCCCGACGCTCCTTCGAAGGAGGAGTTTCTCGCCCACTTCGCCGGCAAGACGTCGCCGGGCTTCGACCCGGATCGGGACCTGGAGCGTATCGGCGTGGCGAACCAGACCACCATGCTGGCGGGTGAGTCGCTCGCGATCGCCGCGGAGGTCGGCAGGGCGATCGAGCGTCGCTATGGCGGGGATCCGGGCTTCGACCTCGCGCAGCGCTTCCGCTCCTTCGACACGATCTGCTCCGCGACGCAGGAGCGCCAGGACGCGGTGGCGAAGCTGGTGGCCGGACCCGAGGGGCCGCCCGACGTGATGCTGGTGATCGGTGGGTACAACTCCTCCAACACCAACCATCTGGCGGTGCTCTGCGCCGAGCACACACTCACTTTCCACATCGACGACGCCGGGAGCATCGATCCGGAGCGCAACACCATCCGCTTCAAGCCGAACGGGACGCCCTTCGACGCGCCGGAGGTGGAGGCGGAGGGCTGGCTTCCCGACGGGCCGCTGACGCTCGGCATCACGGCGGGAGCATCGACGCCGAACAACAAGGTGGGGGAAGCACTGGAGCGGGTTCTACGCACGCGCGGGATCGAGGTGGAGACCACTCGTACCGTGGAAGCGGCGTAGCCTTCGGGTTGTCATTTCCGGGAGGCGGGAATCCAGTGTCGTTCAGCCGCCGGTCAATGTGACGCCCGCGGACGGCTCCCAGCCCCGTAGTTGTGGTTCCAGCTGGCGACGATGGCGCCGAGACCGGCGATGGTAAGAAAGACTCCTACGAGGTTGTAGCCGACCGTGGCGCCGTTGTGGGCGATCCCCTCCCAGGTGGTAGCCGCATAGAAGGAAATCGCGGCCAGCCCGAGCAGCAACAGCCCCGTCCCGACTCCGACGGCGGTAAAGATCGCCCGCAGCACGCCCTCGGTCACGAAGGGGCGCCCGGGGACGTAGCGGCGCTGCTCGGGGGGAGGACGGTTGGCCTCGTAGCTGTCGAAGAGACGCTCGACGTCCTGGTAGGTAGGGTCCTGACGGTTCTTTTTCACGATGGGGCCGGATTGCTGAGGGCGTACACGTACGCGGCGAGGGCACGAACCTGCTCGGCGTCGAAGCTGCCCCCGCCCAGCGGCGGCATGGCGCCGGGGTGCTCCCT
>JBPCJG010000237.1:0-12366 GCA_051005515.1 Longimicrobiaceae bacterium | reverse complement strand
CCGCTTCGAAGAGTGCCCGCAGCGCGAGCGCGGTGTCGGCGGCCTGCCGCGCCACCGCCTCCACCCCTACCAGGTAGAAGTGCAGCCATCCCTCCCAATCGCCGTGGGTGCGCACCTTCTGGAGCGCATCGTAGTAATCGGTCCGGTTCTCCTTCAGGTACAGGCTGAAGTAGAAGAAGGGCTGCGTGAGAAGGCCGTCGATGACGAAGAGCAGGCTGATGAGGAGTCGCCCGATGCGGCCGTTGCCGTCCAGGAAGGGGTGGATGGATTCGAACTGGACGTGGGCGAGCCCCGCCTTCAGGATCGGTGCGGTCCGCTCCCGCTCGTCGTGCAGGAAGCTTTCGAGGTCGTGGAGCGCCGTCCGCATCTCTGGGGGCGGGGGCGGCACGAAGCGCGCGTTGCCGGGCCGCGTTCCACCGATCCAGTTCTGGGTGCGGCGGAACTCGCCCGGGTCCTGCACGCTTCCCCTGCCCTCCTGCATCAGCACTCCATGCATCTCCCGGATCAGACGCAGGCTGAGAGGCAGCTCTCCGCGCTGGATCTGCCCCAGACCGTGGTACAGCGCCGCGACGTAGCGGGAGACTTCCCGCACGTCCCCAGCGGGGGTGCCCGGCACGCCGGCGTTTTCGTATTCGAGCAGATCCGAAAGGGTGGACTGCGTTCCCTCGATCTGGCTGGAGAGCACGGCTTCCTTGCGCACGTACATGTAGAGTAGCCGGTCCGGATCCATCGTCTTCGAAACCCCCTCCAGCTGGCCGACCGCGTGCACCGCCTCCTCGTAGATCTGCCGGAGTCCCAGCCCCAGCTCGACTGGAGGATCGGGCGGGAGGGACGCGGGGATGAAAGCGGAAAAACGCTCGGGTCCCGCTTTCTGCTGGACGAAGGTTCCGGCGCGAGCCATCCGGCGATCCGGTGAAGTTGAAATAAGCGGATACGTTATCAAAACATAAAGGCTGAAAGTTCGATACGCTAGCCGACCTGTGAAAAATTAAAGGCGACGCGAATCATCGCGTCGCCCCCGATGCCTTCTCAGACCGAAGCCCCTGCCTGTCGCCGGGCTAGCACCCCGCATCCACATCCAGTTCGAACCGGCAGTCTAGCCGACACTTGCCTGCGGCAGCATTGTCGGGTGTACTTTAGTAAACTATACCTGAGCAATGATCATACACCCGGAAAGCCGATCCCGCCGTGCGGCCGAGCACGGTGTCCGCCGTCTGCCGCTGGCGCTGACCCCGGATCTGTTGGTGCAGCCTGCGCCATCGTCGCAGAGTACGAGTCAGGTGTGCTCTCAAGGGGTGCGCACGGCGAGTGCCGACACCGGGAGCCCTTCGGCCTCGAGGCGGGAAAGATCCATGATCTTGGATGCATGATCGATGTCGATCCCGACGATGTGCCCCCCGTCATCGAAATCCAGAACGACCCCGGGGGCAACTTCGCGCGAATCCGCACTCGACCCCTCCGAAAGGTCGATGTACAGAGAATCAGTCTCGGAATAGTAGCGGAATTTCATCCCTCCGTCTCCTTGCCGTCGATCGGGGAAAGCGTTGAGGACGGTTTCACCTTCCTCGAGAGTAACCACTCGCAAGTACCTGCCAAGTTCTTCGACGAACAGCCAGTAGCGGACGCGTCCATCCGGTTGGACTTCGCGTCTTGCCGGGTTTCGCAGCGCCCGTTCGCACCACTCCCGCTGGATGTAGGGACGCTTGCGGACCACCTCCTGTTCGAAATACCGGGTGGTCTTCATCCTACCCCCATCAAGGCAAACGATTCCCGACTTGAAAGGGAAATTCGATTCCGGTGGCCCCAGCGCCGCTCTCGTCGACGGCACGGCCACAGCGACACTCCCCAGGATGGACTCGGTAACGCGTGGTCTGCAAGCAGAGCGAGGGCAACGCGGATCATCCGCGTCCCCCCGCGATACCCTCGCAAACCGAAGCCCCCCTGCCCATAGCGGGGCTAGCGCTTCCCTACCCCTGCACCGTGTTGATCATGTCGAACATCGGCATGTACATCGCGATCACCATGCCGCCGATCACCACGCCCATGATCACGATCATCACCGGCTCCAGGATCGAGGTCAGCGCGGTCACCGCGGCGTCCACCTCGTCGTCGTAGAAGTCGGCGATCTTGCCCAGCATCTCGTCGAGGCCGCCGGTCTGCTCGCCGACGTTGATCATCTGCACCACCATGGGCGGGAAGACGCCGGACGCCTTGAGCGGGTCGGCGATGGTGGCGCCGCCAGCGATCGAGGCGCGCGACTTCATCACCGCGTCGTGGACCACCCGATTACCGGAAGTACGCGCCGTGATCTCCAACCCCTCCAGGATCGCCACGCCCGAGGAGATCAGCGTCCCCAGCGTGCGGGTGAAGCGCGCCACCGCCGACTTGCGGATCAGGTTGCCGAGCACCGGCATGCGCAGCAGGAAGCGGTCGATGACGAGCTTGCCGCTCTCGGTTCCGTAGTAGCGCCGGATCAGAAAGACCAAACCGATGGCTCCCAGGAACAAAAAAAGGATGTAGCTCTGCAGGAACGCGGAGATCGCGAGCACCGCGCGCGTAGGCGCGGGGAGCGCCATCCCCGCGCCGGTAAAGATCGTAGCAAAGGTCGGCACCACCTTCCAGAGCAGGATGGTAGTGGCACCCACCACCACGAAGAGCATCACCGCGGGGTAGGTCAGCGCTCCCTTGATCTTGCGGATCAGGGCGTCGTTCTTTTCCAGAAAGGTGGCGAGGCGGAGCAGGATGGTGTCCAGAATGCCACCCGCCTCGCCCGCCGCCACCATGTTCACGTACAGCTCCGTGAACACCTTCGGGTGCTTGCGCATCGAGTCGGCGAGCGTCTGCCCGGCCTCGATGTCCCGCAGCACTTGGCCGATGATCCCCGCGAACTTCTTGTTCTCCGTCTGCTCCGCCAGAATGGAGAGGCTCTGCACCAGCGGCAGCCCCGAGTTGATCATGGTGGCGAACTGGCGCGTAAAGATCACCACCTCGCGCGTCTTGACGCCCGAGCCGAACGAGAAGTTGAGATCCTTTTGCTTCGCGTGCACCGACACCGGCCGCAGCCGCTGCCGCACCAGGTGTCCGAAGACCTCCTCCTTGCTGGGAAGGTCGATCTCCCCGGTCTGCAGGTCGCCGCTCAGGCCACGCGCGCTATAGCTGAATACTGGCATTGTCGTCGTTTAGGTTGTCGATCCAAACTCAGGCGGAAGAGAAACGGTGCAGATCAAGGCGCGCGAGGAGGGCCGACCGAGGCGTAGCAACGCTACGTCGCAGGGGAATGCCCGACGAGCAGCAACGCCGAGCTGCGCCGTTTCTCGACGCCATCACGCCGGTACTGGTTCGCCTACCATCCGCAAAAATTCGGTCTGATCAAACGTATGCTTCAACGCCTCCTCCAGGGAAATCTCCCGCTGCATGTAGAGGGCGTAGAGCGAGTCGTTGAGCGTCATCATGCCGTGCTTTTTACCCGCCTGCATGATCGAGTAGATCTGGTGTACCTTGTCGTCGCGGATGCAGGCGCGGATCGCGGGAGTCGCCACCATGATCTCGCACGCCATCAGCCGGCCGCGGCCGTGCGCTCGCGGCAGCAGCGTCTGCGTCACCACCCCCTCGAGCACGAAGGCGAGCTGGGCGCGGATCTGGGACTGCTGGTGCGCCGGGAAGACGTCGATGACGCGGTTGATGCTTTCCGCCGCCGAGTTGGTGTGCAGCGTCGCCAGGCAGAGGTGCCCGGTTTCCGCGATGGTGAGCGCCGCCGCGATGGTTTCCAGGTCCCGCATCTCGCCGATCAGGATCACGTCCGGGTCCTGCCGGAGCGCGTACTTGAGTCCCTGTGCGAACGACTTGGTATCGGAGCCCACCTCGCGCTGGTTCACCAGGCACCCCTGGTGGCGGTGCACGAACTCGATGGGATCCTCGATGGTCAGGATGTGACCGCGGCGCTCCTTGTTGATCTTGTCGAGCATCGCGGCCAGCGTAGTGGACTTTCCCGACCCGGTGGGCCCGGTCACCAGCACGAGCCCGCGCGGCTTTTCCGCGAACTTGCTGATCACCGGGGGCAGGTTCAGATCTTCAAAGGTCTTGACGGTGAAGGGGATCTGCCGGATCGCGAGCGCGACGCACCCGCGCTGCCGGAAGACGTTGCCGCGGAAGCGCGCCAGGTTCTGGATTCCGAATGAGAAGTCGAGCTCGTCTTCGGTCTCGAAGCGCTTCTTCTGGTTCTCGGTGAGGATGGAGTAGGTGAGCTGCAGCGTATCTTTTGGGGTCAGGACATGCCCGGCGTTGCTGTTTCCGATCGCGCCGTCTACCCGGAGCTTCGGGTGTTCGCCGGCGGTCAGGTGGAGGTCGGACGCGCCCCGTTCGGTCATTTCTTCGAGCAGGGACCGCAGGTTCAGGCTCATCGGGGTAGTTGGGCAGGCGAGCGGACGAACCCCGTCAGGCGTTCTGCCGCCCGGGTTGCAGCTTGCTTGGGTTCGAGGGCCCGCCGGGGTGGCGCGCCCGTGCTCCCATCGGGTGGATGCGCGTTTCCCTTCCAACTACCGTGCCGCGGGAGCCGCATTTCACCCGGCCGTTTCCTTGACGACTTCCTCGACGGTGGTGATGCCACGGCGGATCTTGACGATTCCGTCCATGCGCAACGTCAGCATCCCTTCCTCCACCGCTTGCGCCTGCAGCTCCACGCTGGATGCGCCCTGCAGGATCATGCGCCGCAGCGTCGGGGACATCGCCATCACCTCGTAGAGCCCCTGCCGACCGCGGTAGCCGGTGCCGTTACAGGCGTCGCAGCCGGCCCCGCGGTGGAAGGTGATGTCCCGCAGATCCTCTTCGCTGAAGCCGGCCGCCTGCAGGTACTCCGCCGGATACGTCACCGGAGCGCGGCAGTCAGAACAGATCCTGCGCACCAGCCGCTGCGCCGTGATCAGGTTGACCGCCGAAGCCACGTTGAACGGCTCGATCCCCATGTCGATCATGCGGGTGATCGTCGAGGGGGCGTCGTTGGTGTGCAGCGTGGAAAGCACGAGGTGACCGGTCAGCGCCGCCTTGATCGCGATACTCCCGGTCTCGAGATCGCGGATCTCGCCGACCATGATGATGTTCGGGTCCTGGCGCAGAAAGGCGCGCAAGGCGGCCGCGAAATCCATCCCGATCTCCGAGCGGATCTGCACCTGGTTGATGCCGTGCAGATTGTACTCGACGGGGTCCTCGGCGGTCATGATGTTGACCTCCGCCGAGTTGATCTTCGAGAGCGCGCTGTACAGCGTGGTGGTCTTACCGGAGCCGGTGGGGCCGGTCACCAGCACCATCCCGTACGGGTTCATGATCGCCCGCATGAAGTCCTTTTCCGCCTTCGGCTCCATCCCGAACTTTTCCAGGTCCAGCGTCAGGTTCCCCTTGTCGAGGATGCGCAGGACGATCTTTTCGCCGAAGAGCGTGGGGAGGGTGGAGACGCGGAAGTCGATCACCCGTCGGCCGAAGCGCAGCTTGAGGCGGCCGTCCTGGGGGACCCGTCGTTCGGCGATGTTCAGGTCCGAAAGGATCTTGAAGCGCGAGATCAGCGCCGGCTTCATCTTCATGGGGGGGCGCATGATCTCAATGAGCACGCCATCGATCCGGTAGCGGACGCGGACCTCCTTTTCGTAGCACTCGAAGTGGATGTCCGAAGCCCCGCGCTGCACCGCGTCGGTGAGGATCCCGTTGATCAGCTTGACTACCGGCGCTTCCTCGACCTGCGCCGCGAGCACGCCTACCGAGATCTCCTCCTCGTGCTCCTCGACCACCTCGACGTCGGCCTGGTCGAACTGCTTGAGCAGCTCGTTGATGCGCTCGTCCGAGGAGTCGTACTCCCGCTCGATGATCTTGCGGAGGGTGAACTCTCCGGCGATCACCGGCTCGATGTCGAAGCGGGTGATGAACTTCAGGTCGTCGATGGCACCCAGATCCGTGGGGTTGGCCATCGCCACCGTGAGCACCCTGCCCAGCCGGCGGAGCGGGAGCACCTGGTTCTTGACCGCGACCTCGTTCGGGATCAGGCGCAGCACCTTGGGATCGAGCTTGACCCGTTCGAGGTCCACCGCGGGCACCTTGTGCTGGTTGACGCGGCGCCGGACCAGATCGGTCTCACCGACGAGGCCGAGCTTGACCAGGCTGAAGCCGATGCGGTTGCCGTTGGCGCGCGCGTCGTCCGCCGCCTTGGTGAGCTGATCGCGGGAGATGACTCCTTCGCTGACGAGCTGCTCGCCGATGCGATCGGCGGGGGCGGTGACTGCCATTGGCGGGATTGCGGGTGGAAGGGAAAAGTAGCTCGAACGGGCGCGCCGTTCAAGCGTTCCCGGTTACCATCTCAAGAACCTGCGCGTGCCCGACCGCTCAGACGCTCGACGAGCTTCGGACCGATGCCGGACACCCGCTCGAGCTCGCCCAGCGTTGCAAATCGCCCGTTCGCTTCGCGATCGGCGACGATCCGCTGCGCCAGCGTCGGTCCGATGCCGGGGAGCGCTTCGAGTTCGGCGGCGCTGGCGCGGTTCACGTCGACCGGGCCCGGCGACGACCCCCGAAGCGGCGCCGCTGCGACGGCGATCTGCCGGGGCGGCGGCGCTTCCGGGAGGTTCAGGTGCGGCGCGAGGCCGGCGAGCGTAGCCGGGCCGATCCCCGGCACCGAATCCAGATCGGCGAGACTCCGGAAGCGCCCGTGCGACGTTCTCCACTCCACGATCCGTGCCGCCAGCGCCGGACCGACGCGCGGGAGCCGGTCCAGCTCCGACGCCGTCGCGGTGTTGGCATCCAGCCGTTCACCCTCGCGAAGAGGAGAAGCGCGGCGCTCCTCCTCCCCAACCTCGTCGGCGACACGACGCTCGAGGGCGACGATGGCGGTGTCCGCGGCGAGGTCCTCCTCCCATGCTCCCGCTCCGCCCTGCGTGCGGAGAGCGTGCACGCCCACTCCCGTCGCCAGAGCGGCGGCGATGAAACCGAGGCCGATACGGTCGTGTGCGCTCAGTGACCCCGGCACGTCACTTTATCCGCCGCGGTAGATCAATTCGGCCATCACCTCGCCGACGATGCGAAGGGTTTCGGCGCTGGTGTTGGCCGCGATGTCCTCCGGGGTGTGCCAGAAGCGGTTCCCCGGACCGTATTCGAAGTCGATGATGTCGGTAGTGCGCACTCCGGCTCGATTCAGCGGAATGTGATCGTCGCTGATCGCCTGCCCCACCTCCCTGGGGAAGATGTCGCCGTACCCCATCTGTTCGGCCAGCGCCCAGATGCGCCCGGTGACCTCGGGAGCCAGCTCCACGGAGTTGGCTTCCATGGGGAAGCGGGGATTCTGATCACCTACCATGTCCAGCAGCACCCCGTAGAGCGGCGGATACCCGGCCGGGAGGTGCGCGGCGAAGAATTTTGCGCCCAGGTACATGTCCTCCTCGCCCGGCCCGTAGTCCTCACCGTCGACGAAGAGCAGGTCCACGCCGATCGGGGGAGGCTGGCGGTCGAACATCGTCGCGAGCTGCAGCAGGATCGCCGTGCCGGAGGCACCGTCGTTCGCCCCCGGAACCGGCAGGGCACGCTCTGCTTTCGATTTCGCTTCGTCGGAGCGCGGCCGCGTGTCCCAGTGCGTCACCAGCAGAACGCGCTCCCGCTTTTCCGGTGCGAAGCGCGCGAACAGGTTCGTGAGCCCGAGGGTGTCGCCGCCGCGGGTGACGTGCGAGAAAGTCTGCTCGACGACGGTGTCGGCGTGCCGCTCCAGAATCGTCTTCATCCAGGCCAGCTGCGCCGCGTGGCCCGGCGTGCCGGGAACGCGTGGGCCGAACTCCACCTGCCGGTGGAGAAAGGCGTACGCGCTGTCGGCGGAGAAGTCCGGACGATCGATCGGCGACGCTTCGGCGGAGTCGCCGCCTGCGTCGCGACACGCGGCTGCCAGGAGGAGCAGGGCGAGGATCACGGAACGGTGGAGGAAACGCAGCGGTATCACGGCCTGCAACTCTGGTTGGAAGAAAAGCTGGAAAGATCCGCGGCATGCCGCCGTCGGTGGAGGGAATCATCGCCCGAACGCCCCGTCCCGAGCAAGTACGTAGGTGACTCCATGAAGATCCTCACCCGCTACCTGCTGCGGGCGCACCTGGGGCCGTTCCTCTTCGCGTTCGGCGCGCTCACCGGCGTATTGCTGGTCAACACGCTGGCGAAGGAGATGGCCAAGTTGGCGGGCAAGGGGCTCCCCCTGGAGGTAATCGGCCGCTTCTTCGTCCTCTTCCTACCGGCGCAGGTGGCGCTGACGCTGCCGATGGCGGTGCTGGTCGCGGTACTCTACACGTTCTCGCGGCTCGCGTCCGAGAACGAAATCACCGCGATCAAGGCCAGCGGCATCGACCTGAAGCGCCTGCTCATCCCTCTCTTCGCCGCCGCGGCGATCATCACGCTGGGGATGTTGTACTTCAACGACCGGGTGCTTTCCACTTCCAACTACCAGCTGCGGCAATTGATGGTGGACATCGGCCGCAAGTCGCCCACCTTCGTGCTGCGCGCGGGCGTCATCAACACCATCCCCTCACAGCAGGGGCAGCCGCGCTACTATCTACGGGCGAACCGCATCGACATGACCGCCAATCGACTGTTCGACGTGGTGATCTACGACCGGAGCGATCCCCGGGCGGCGCGGACCATCTACGCCGACTCGGGGACGGTCCGCCTCGGCGCCGACGGAACCGACCTCTTCCTGCGCCTTTACGACGGCCAGATCCGGGAAGGCGACTTCGACAACCCTCCGGCGTTCCAGCGGCTGGCGTACCGCGACTACGCCATGCGCATCCCGGGCGTCGCGAACAACCTCCAGCTCGAAGGAGGTTCCGGATACCGCGGCGACCGCGAGATGAGCATCGGCATGCTGAGCGCGGCCGCCGACACGCTGCGCGTCGATCTGGCGCGCGTGCGGCGGGAAGCCGCCGCGGCGGCCCGCAGCGACCTCGCCGCCGCCCTCGGAGAACGACCTCCCGACAGCGCCGCCGCGTTCCCGAGCGCCGCCGCCTCCTCGACCGACCTCACGCTCGCGGGGTTGCGCTCTGCGGGCGCCCGTTCCACCAGCATCCAGGCGCAGATCCGCGAATACCAGGTCGAGATCCACAAGAAGTTCTCGATCGCCTTCGCTACCCTGGTCTTCGTACTGCTCGGTGCCCCCCTCGCCATCCGCTTTTCACGCGGCGGCCTGGGGATGACCATCTTCGTCAGCCTTTCGGTGTTCGCCCTGTATTACGTGGGCTTGATCGGCGGCGAAACGCTGGCGGACAAGGGGTTCGTCTCGCCGGCGGTGGCCATGTGGATCATGAACGCCCTGATGACGGCGGTGGGGCTCATCGGCGTGACCCGTCTGGGACGCGAAAAAGGCACCCCGCGCGGTGGTGGCTTCCCCGAGCTGCTCCCGGCCTGGCTCAGCCGCCTGCGCGGCATCCGCAGCGTGCGCCCCGAAACCGCATGAAGCTGCTGGACCGGTACGTGACGCGTCAGTTCCTCACCACCTTCGTCCTGCTGGTGATGGGCCTGCCGCTGCTCTTCATCGTCGCCAACATCACCGACAACATCGACACGTATCTGGATCGCGGGTTGAGCGTCGGTGCGGTCGCGCTCTCTTACGTCTACCAGCTCCCCCTCTACGTCCAGTATTCGTTCCCCATCGCCGCGCTGGTCGGCACGGTCTTCACGATCGGGTCGATGACCACCCACGTGGAGCTCACCGCGGCGAAGTCGGCGGGGGTTTCCTTCTACCGCATCATCGCCCCGATCGTGGTGCTCGCGGCACTGCTGAGCCTGGTGGCCGTGGTGCTCGGCGAGGTCGTGCCGGTGACCAACCGGATGCGCGCGGAGCTGGTAGGCGACGCGCCGCGGATCAGCGGGGGGATGCGCTCCGACTTCGTCTTCCAGTCGGAGCTGGGGCCGGTGCTCTCGGTGAGCCGCTTGAATCCCGGTGCCCGCACCATGACCGGCGTGGTCCTGGAGGAGCCGGAGCGCGACGCCTCGGGGGCGATCCACGGGATGGCAGACCGCGCCGAATGGGCTCCGGGCCGGGGATGGAAGATGGAGCAGGGATACCTCCGCTACCTGCTGGAAGGGGGACGGGAGGAGACCTTCGAGTTCGCCGCGCTGCGTCTTCCGGCGCTGCGGGAGTCCCCCGCCGACCTGCTGGCGGAGCCGGCGGACGCGGAGGAGATGGGCTACCGGGAGATCTCCAGGTTGATCGGCGTGATCGAGCGCTCCGGGGGCGACGCGCGGCCGCTGCGCACCGAGCGCGCGCAGAAGATCTCCCTTCCCCTCGCGGTTCTGGTGATCGTCATCTTCGGAGCCCCGCTGGCGACCAGCACCGAACGCGGCGGCGCGGCGTACGGCGTCGGGATCAGCTTGTTGGTGACGCTGGTCTACCTGATGCTCTTCAAGGTGGCCAAAGCCGCCGGATCGAGCGGGTGGATGGATCCCATCGTGGCGGCGTGGCTGCCGAACGTGCTCTTTCTGGTCGCGGGGGTGTGGCTCCTGGCGCGAGTGCGAACCTGAGCGGGCGCGGCTAGCGAGAGGACAGGGAGTGGAGCAGGTTCCTGGCCCCGCGGAGCGAGCTTTCCGAAGCCGCGGCGGCGCGCGGCGGGATCTCAGCTCGTGGCGGAGGCGGATCGTGCGGCTGGGACACGGCCGTCGCCGAAGACGTGGGCAGCGAAACCTGCGTGAGCAGCCACTCCTCGATGGTCGGCGCCAGGATACGGGCGACACGCTCGGCGCCGAGCGGCCGGTTCGCCGGCCCCAGGCCGCACCAGATGCGCAGCACGAAGGGATTGTCGTCCGCCTCCACGCGGGGCTCCACAGGATGCTCCACCTTCCAGGCCCGGCGCGTTTCCTCCGGCGCGAAGGTCGCCAGTCGGCTACTCGCCGACATCTCCCTGCACACCTCCATCCCGAGAAATCCCCAGTCCGGCGCGGCATCCTCCAGAACGGCGTCGACCTCTTCCAGCGTCAGCGCGGTGCGGATCACCCGCGCGATGTCCTGCGCCTGGATCTGGTCGCGGATCACCCGGCGCGTCCGCAGCGCCCCTCTCACCACCACCGCCCCGGCTTCGGCGAACTCGTGATAGTCCAGCCGGCGCATGCCGTAGAGCAGGAGAAGTCCGCAGATGACCCCCCCGAGCAGAGAAGCCGCCAGCACCCCGGCCGGAGGAGCGAACGCGAGATACACGCCCAGAACGGAGAGGCCGACAGCGGTCGCGTAGAGAGTGAGCGCGGCGCGGCGATGCGTGAAGCCCAGCGCCAGGAGACGGTGATGGATGTGTCTCGAATCGGCGCCGGAGAGGGGTACGCCGCGGAGCCACCGCCGCCCCACCGCCAGCGACACGTCGAGCAGCGGCAGGGCGAGCGCAGAAAGCGGAATCAATACCAGCACCGCCGTGGCGCTCTTCACCGATCCGTGCACCGACAGGACCGCGAGCATGAAGCCGATGAATAAACTCCCTGAATCGCCGAGGAAAATGCGGGCGGGGCTGAAGTTGTAGCGGAGAAAGCCGAGCAGGGCGCCGCTCAGGGCCACGCACACCAGGGCCACCTCGAAGTTGCCGAGGGCGACGGCGACACCGAGTGTGGTGAGCAGCGCCACCAGGGCGATACCGCAGGCGAGGCCGTCGAGACCGTCGATCAGGTTGAAGGCGTTGGTGATCCCCACGATCCAGACGACGGTGAGAGGCAGGGAAAGCCAGCCGAGATGGATCTCGGTCCCCGCGCCGACGCTGAGCACCTCCACCTGCAGGCCCAGCGCGTACACGGCGATCGCGGCCGCGACCTGCGCGACGAGTTTGGCGCCGGGCCGCAACCCTCGCAGGTCGTCGTACAATCCCGCGAAAAGCAGGATCGCACCCCCCACCAGAATGCCCGCGAACAGGTGATACCTGCCGGGCTGCACTCCCGTCCCCCAGATTCTCCAGACCAGGGCGGCGGTCCCCAGACTGATCGCCGTCGCCGCGAAGACGGCGACTCCTCCCAGGCGCGGGATCGGACGGGTGTGGACCCGTCGATCGTCACCAGGAACGTCGTAGAGGTTCCATTCGCCGGCCTTGCGGATCACCGCGGGGGTGATCAGCAGGCTCGCCAGGACGGCGACGCTCGCGGCGAGGGCGAAGAAGAGCATGGGTATCATCTCAAGCGTTGACGGGGCGGAGCATCAGGGAGTGCTCCGGCGGACTCCAGACCGGGACACTCTACGGTACTTCCGCAAGAGATCGGAGATCTTCCGAAAAGTCCGGCTCATGAGACGCGATGGGTCGCGGATCAGCAACGAAGGTGCTGAGCGAAGGCGGAGCTGCACTTCGTGACAGAACGCGCTGCCGTCCTCGACCGTGACGAGAATGCCGTCGG
>JBPCJG010000236.1:0-7116 GCA_051005515.1 Longimicrobiaceae bacterium | reverse complement strand
AGTGGAGGAACGGCCAGCGCGGAGCGGAGCGCCCGCGCGAGATAGGTGAGCTCCGCCGCCGGCCCGGTGACCGAATACACCAGTGCGTCCGGAGTCCGCGCGATCTCCGCCCGCCCGCCTACCCGTTCCATCGCTTCGCGCAGCGCGGGGTAGACCAGGTGCTGCTGCAGGTGGCCCGCGCCGGCGTAGCCCGGGGGGTCTTCGACGAGCAGCGAAAGCCGCAGGGAAAGCAGGGGGAGCGAGGGCTCCTCGTGCACGACGAACGCACCGGGCCGCGCGGGCGCGGGAGGCACGGTCGCGGTGTCGGCGAGGGGCGCCGCGGCCAGAGCTAGCGCGATCAGGAGCACGGAGGACTTCTTTTGCGCTACGCTCGCGCGGGTGCGGGAACCGGGAAGGGGATGGAGCTGGTGGGAGCGCTTGGAGCGCGGAGCCGTCCGGAGGGTCAGTCCGGAATGGCGTCGGTGAGGATGAAGTTCAGGGGATCGACCGCCTTGCCGTTCACCTCGACCTCGTAGTGGAGGTGCGGCCCGCTGACCAGCCCGGTCGCTCCGACCTCGGCGATCTCCTCGCCCCGCTCGACCGTCTGTCCCTTGCGCACGAGGATGCGGGAGATGTGGGCGAAGCGGGTGACGTAGCCGTAGCCGTGGTCGATCTCCACCGCGTTGCCGTACCCCCCCGACTTGGCTCCGGCGAAGATCACGCGCCCCTTGGCGGGCGCGAGGATCGGCTCGCCGACCGCTCCCGCGATGTCGATCCCTTTGTGCGGACGCGTGATGCGCAGGATGGGGTGATGGCGGCTGCGGCTGAACAAGCTCGAGAGCGGACCGTCGGACGGGGCGATCGACGGAGTCGCGGCGAGCCGCTCACGGTTGCGATGCAGCGCACCGAGTGCTTCGTCGAGGCTGCTGTTGAGCAGGCTGGCGCGGCGCAGGAGGGTGTTCAGCCCGGCCGAGGTGACGGTGATCTCCGCTCCGACGCGAGGGTCCAGCTCACGCAGTTCCGGGCTCACGAGCCCATCCGATCCGGGCCCGCCGATTCCTGCGGCCTGCACTTCCTTGTCCACCGCCGCCAGCCCTGAAACTACGCGGAACTGCTCGTCCTTGGCTGACAGCGTTTCCAACGTTCGATCGAGCTGCTGCATGCGACCCCGCATCTCGCCGACTTCGGCCGCGAGCAGTTGGTTTTCCCGCTCCAGCTTGCGCGCCCGCAGATCCTGATTCCCCTTGACGAAGAAGCCGATGCTGAAGACGCCGAGCGAAACCGTCACCAGCAGGACGGCGGAGATCGCGGAGCGGATCGTCCGCGGGGAAAGCTGCACCGACCGGACGCGCTCGTGGTCGTGCGGGATCAACATGAGTGTCCAGTGAGGTCGTGCCATGGCGACGTCTCAGTGGGGATCGGGAAAAGCAAACCGGCCGGACCGACCGGCGAAGGTACGCGGGAGGGCCGACACGTTACGGACCAGCTCCGTGCGTGTCAAGCACTTGCCACTCCCGACGTATGGAAGGGGCGGGCCCTGCGGAGCATTCCTTCGGAGCCGGGCACCCTCGGTTTCTGCCGTCGTTCGCGGGAAAGGCACTTTGCGGCGGTCGTGGGTAGGTTGCGAGACGTTGGCTGGCCGTCTTCACCGAACGGCTTATCTTGCTGCCTCCCGTCTCCCCACCCGATGACGGCGAAGAAGCTTCCCGAGCCGAGAAACATGCCCGAAGAGCGAGCGACGTTCTACGTCACCACGCCGATCTACTACGTGAACGACCGGCCGCACATCGGGCACGTCTACACCACCACGCTCGCCGACGTCGTCGCTCGCTACCATCGGCTGCGCGGCGACGACACCTTTTTTCTCACCGGGACCGACGAGCACGCCGCCAAGGTGGTCGACGCGGCGCGGGAACACGACCTCACGCCGCGGGAGTGGGCGCAACGCAACGCGGACGAGTTCCGCCGCACCTTTGCCCGCCTCGCCATCCGCAACGACGATTTCGTCCGCACCAGCGAGCCGCGGCACGCCGACACCGTGTCCGGATACGTGCGGGATCTGATCGAGAGCGGCAACGTTTATCAGGGCGAGTACGAGGGGTGGTACGACGCCGGGCAGGAGGAGTACGTCCCCGAAACCAAGGCCAGGGACGCGGAGTACCGGTCGGTCATCACGGGCAAGCCACTCCTGCGGAAGCGGGAAAAAAACTACTTCTTTCGCCTCAGCGACTACGCAGACCGGCTCCTGGAGCTGATCGAGAGCGGCGACTTCCGGGTGCGGCCGGACGCCCGGCGCAACGAGGTGGTAGCACGGATCCGCGAAGGACTGAACGACGTCCCCATCAGCCGGACCGGAACCGAGGGGTGGGGCATTCCGATCCCGGGTGATCCGGAGCAGACGATCTACGTCTGGATCGACGCGCTCTTCAGCTATCTGAGCACGGTCGACACCCCGGCTCGGCGCCGATTCTGGCCTGCGCAGGTCCATCTGATCGGCAAGGAGATCCTCTGGTTCCACGCCGTGATCTGGCCTGCGCTGCTGCTCGCGCTCGGCCGCTCGCTACCGGAGGGGGTGTACGCCCACAGCTTCTGGATCCGCGAGGGTCAGAAGATGTCGAAGAGCCTGGGGAACTTCGTGGACCTGGAGGAGGTCGACGACTACGTAGCCCGCTTCGGCGTGGACGCATTGCGCTACTATCTGGTGACCCAGGGCCCGCTGGGGACGTCGGACGCCGACTTCGCGGCCAGCAAGTTCATCGAGGTCTACAACGCCGACCTCGCCAACACGCTGGGCAACTCCTTCAGCCGCGTCGCCGCGATGACGGCCCGCTACTTCGACGGCGTACTGCCCGCCTCGGTCGATCGGGCAGCGAGCACGGCCCGCTGGGAGCCGATCGTGGAGCGCTGCCTCGCCGACTACGCCGCGGCGATGGACGAGCTGCGCCTCGAAGGCGCGGCGGCGGCCGGGCTGGAGTTGGTGCGCGAGGTCGACGGCTACATCGAACGCACCCAGCCCTTCCGCGTCGCCCGCGACCCGGCGCGGCGGGGAGAGGTGGCGACGATCCTGTACGCCTGCAACGAAGCGCTCCGCATCGCGTCGGTCCTGCTCTGGCCGATCATGCCGGAGCGGACGGCGGAGCTGTGGACGCGCATCGGCAAGGAGGAGTATTCCGAGACCCTTGCGGACGCCGGAACCGACCGCCTGCGGGAGTGGACGCGCTGGGGAGGGCTGAAGCCCGGTACGGAGATCCGCCAGGCGGACGCGCTCTTCCCCCGCTACTCTGGCTGAGGCTGGTTGCGGCGGCGGTTCCGCCGCCCTCCGTGTCGGGGGCGGGGCTGCACGGTGGTGGGCTGCGCGTCCGCGCCTGCGGAGACGGTGCCCTCGGAAGGGGAGGCCGGCTCCCGCTTCACGCCCGTCTCCCGCGTCGCGTCCGTCTCCCGCTTCAGCTCCTCCAGGGCGACCACCCGCCGCTCCCGGGACTCGTCCAGCAGGGTGACCCGCTCGCGCCAGATGTCGATGGCGAGCACCTTTTCCTGCCCCCGCGACGTCTTCAGGATCTTGCCTTCACGGGGAAAGCGCTTGCGCGCCTGCAGGTAGGCGTCGTGCTCGTAGGTGAGGCAGCACATCAGCCGACCGCAGGTCCCCGAGATCTGCTGCGGGTTCAGCGACAGGTGCTGGTCCTTGGCGAGCTGCAGCGACACCGTTTTCGGCGCGCGCAGCCAGGTGGAGCAGCAGAGTTCGCGTCCGCAGCGGCCGACGCCACCGAGCAGCGCGGCCTCCTCCCGCACACCGATCTGCTTCAGGTCGATGCGGGCGCGAAAGGTCCGCGCCAGCTCCCGGACGAGTTGGCGGAAGTCCACCCTGCGCTCGGCGGTGAAGTAGAGGGTGAGCTTGTTGCGGTCCCACTGCCACTCGGCGTCCGTCACCTTCATCGCGAGTCCGTGGTGCTTCACGATCTCCCGCGCCTGCCGCCTGACGCGTGGCTCGTCCGCCCGTACGGTGTGGAGCTGCTCCACTTCGTGCGCCCGCGCCGCACGGAGCACGGCCTCGCTCGCCGCGCCGGAGCCGCAGCTCGCGCACTTGCGCACCGCCACGCCTCCCACGGCGCGTACCCGGCCGAGGTCGTGCCCCCGCTCGACGGCGACGACTACGTAGTCATCCGTCGCAAAGGTGGTATCGCGGGACGCGTAGTATCCCCGTCGGGTGCCCTTGAAGGCGAGCTCCACCGTCAGGGCGGCGTCGGGGTCCGGCCGTGCGGATTGCAGGACCGGCAGAGTATCCTTCACCACCGTGGCCTCCTATCTCGAGCGCGCGGCCGCAGGTCGGCCGGCGCGGAATCGTTGGGGCGGAGCGGCTCATCCGGCCGACCGCCATTCTCCCATCTGCAGGTACTTATCCCAGCGCAGGCGACGCCGCTCCTCGCTCCCCAGCGTGCATAGCTCGCCGAGGTGGCGGACGAGCGCCCAGCGCAGCGCCTCGGCGGTCATGCGCCAGTCGGAGTGCGCGCCGCCGGCGGGTTCGGGGACGATCTCGTCGATCACCCCGAGGTTGCGCAGGTCGGCCGCGGTGAGGCGCATCGCCGCCGCCGCCTTTTCCCTCTCGCCGCCGTCCTTCCAGAGGATCGCGGCGCACCCCTCCGGCGAGATCACCGCGTAGACGCTGTTCTCCAGCATCAGCACGCGGTCGGCCACGCCGATCGCCAACGCCCCTCCCGAGCCGCCCTCGCCCACCACCACCGCTACCGTCGGGACCTCGAGCGCCGACATCTCCCGCAGGTTGCGGGCGATGGCTTCGGCCTGCCCGCGTTCCTCGGCGCCCAGCCCCGGGTACGCTCCGGGGGTGTCGATCAGGGTGATGATGGGCCTGCCGAACTTGGCGGCGAGCTGCATCAGCCGCAGCGCCTTGCGGTACCCCTCGGGGTGCGGCATGCCGAAATTGCGCAGCAGGTTCTCCTTCATGTCCCGGCCCTTCTGCTGACCGATGACCATGACGGAGTCGCCTTCCAACCGCGCCCATCCTCCCACCATCGACGCGTCGTCCCGGTACATGCGGTCGCCGTGGAGCTCGACGAAGTCGGTGAAGACGAGCTCTAGGTAGTCGAGCGGGTACGGGCGCCGCGGGTGCCTCGCTACCTGTACGCGTTCGATGGGCGAGAGGTTCCGGAAGGTGTCCTCCTTGAGCGACTCCAGCTTGCGCTCCAGCGATACGATCTCGCCGGAAACGTCGAGGCCGCGTTCGCGCGCCAGCGAGCGCAGCCGGGAGATCTGCTCCTCGACCTCGGAGATCGCCTTTTCGAAGTCCAGGTGTGCGACGGTGGCCATCAGCGCTTCCCGTTCTGGGGGATCAACTGCCCGTCCGGGTGAGCTTCACCCGCTCCTCTCCGAGGGTTTCCCGCAGCGCCTGCAGGAGGTCCGCGCGGGGCGATACGCGGAGCGTACGAGAGCGCAGCCGCTGTTCGTGCGTCGTTTCGCCGCCCGCGTCGGTCCAGCGGACGATCACGGGCGCCGGCCCGGGCGCGTCGGCCAGCCGGGCACGTGCGCCGCGGATCGAGTCCCGGTCGGGGCCGTCGGCGCCGCCGAGCTCCAGCTCGAGGGCGATCTCTCCGCTCGCCCGCAGCTCCGCGAGCGGCGTGGCACTGTCCAGAAAGATCGGCGGATCCTCCTCGTCGCGTTCCCGGTTCGACACCGTTCCCCGGATCAGCACGGGCGCGTCCTGCGCGAGCAGCTCGCGAGCTTTCGCCCAGCTCTCGCCGAAAGCGAGCACCGTAGCGGTGCCGTGGTAGTCTTCGACCGTGATGCGTCCCCATTCCGAGCCATCCCGCCGCGAGATCTGCCGCGCCGCGGCGGTGACCACGCACGCCAGCTCGACGCTGCGGTCGCGGTGCTCTGCCAGCGCGGCCGTGTTGACACGCCCGCCGAAGAGCTCGACCTCTTCGCGGAACTTGTCGAGCGGGTGACCGGAGATGAAGAAGCCCAGGATCTCCTTTTCGCGGGCGAGCCGCTCGCTCTCCTGCCAGCGGAGGACGTCGGGGAGCGGGGGCGGTTCCATCCCCACCGATGAGGTCGACTCGGCGCCCAGCAGGGCGTCGAAGAGGTTCTCCTGCGAGCTTTCCGCTTCCCGTTGCACCGTGGTGGCCGCGGCGAAGGTGGCGTCGAGAGCCGCCATCAGCTGCGCGCGCCCCGCCGGGGCGAAGCCGTCGAGCGCGCCGGCGCCGATCAGGGCCTCGACCACGCGCCGGTTGCAGAGGCGCAGGTCGATGCGGCAGAGCAGGTCGAAAAGCGAGCGGAACGGCCCCTCGGCCTCACGGGCCGCCAGGATGCTCCGCACCGCGCTCTCACCCACCCCGCGGATGGCTCCCAGACCGAAGCGGATGGAGCCGACCCCCTCGCCCACCACGTTGAACTTCCACCGCGATTCGTTGACGTGCGGTGCGAGCACCTCCACGCCGCTGGTGCCGATGCGCGGGAGCGAGCGTCCCAGCTCCCGGCATTCGGCAATGTACGCCACTACACTGTCGGTCTTGTCCACCACCGCGGAGAGCAGCGCGGCCATGTACTCGGCGGGGTAGTGGCACTTCAGCCACGCAGTACGGTAGCTGAGCAGCGCATACGCCGCTGAGTGCGATTTGTTGAAGCCGTAGCGGCCGAACGCCTCGATCTGCTGGGCGATGTCCTCGATCGTCCGGCGCTCGTGGCCGCGCGCGACCGCCTTCTCGACGAAGCCGCCCAGCTCGCGCGCGATCAGTGCCGCGTCCTTTTTTCCCACCGCCTTGCGGAGGACGTCGGCTTCGGCGAGGGAGAGGCCGGCCAGGAGCTGCGCGATGCGCATGACCTGCTCCTGGTAGACGATCACCCCGTAGGTGGGCTCCAGCACCTCCGCGAGGTCGGGGTGGGGGTAGCTGACCGCCTCCTGACCGAGCTTGCGGCGGATGTAGACCGCGTCCATGCCCATGTCGAGCGGACCGGGGCGGATCAGTGCGTTGGTGGCGGTGAGGTCGTCGAAGCGATCCGCCTTCATCGCCCGCAGCTTGTCGGTGGCCAGCGCCGATTCGAACTGGAAGACGCCGCTGGTGCCGCCGCGCGCCAGCATCGCGTAGACGCCGGGGTCGTCGAGCGGGACGTCCTCGATGCGGGAGT
>JBPCJG010000235.1:0-5351 GCA_051005515.1 Longimicrobiaceae bacterium | reverse complement strand
GCGGCGCTCGTCGAGGTGGAGTACGAGACGCTGCCGGCGGTCTCCACCATCGAAGCCGCCGTCGCCGACGGCGCGCCGCTGGTGTGGGACGAGGCCCCCGGCAACGTCTGCTTCGACTGGGAGATCGGAGACCGCGAAGCCACCGACGAGGCCTTCCGCACGGCGGCGCATACGGTGTCTCTCGAGCTGGTGAACCAGCGCATCGTCCCGAGCGCCATCGAGCCGCGCGCCGTCAACGCCGACTACAACCCGGGGACGGGGGAGTACACCCTCTACAAGAACAGCCAGAACCCGCACGTAGACCGCCTCATCCTTTGCGCCTACGTGTTCGCGATGCCGGAGCACAAGATGCGGGTGGTGGCGCCGGACATCGGGGGCGGCTTCGGCTCCAAGATCCCCCAGTACCCGGAGGACGTGATCTGCCTCTGGGCCGCCGCCCGGGTGGAGCGGCCGGTGAAGTGGACCTCGGACCGCAGCGAAGCCTTTCTGACGGATGCGCATGGCCGCGACCACGTCACCAAAGTCGAGCTGGCGCTCGACGCCGAGGGCCGGTTCCTGGCGCTCCGCAGCCGGACCCGCGCCAACCTGGGCGCCTACCTCTCCCTCTTCGGCACGGCGACTCCCACCTACCTGCACGGGCCGGTTTTCGCCGGCGCGTACACCACCCCGGCGATCTGGGTGAACGTGAAGGGGATCTTCACGCACACCAACGTGGTGGACGCGGAGCGCGGCGCGGGAAGGCCCGAAGCCACCTACCAGATCGAGCGCATCGTGGACGCCGCCGCCTGGGAGCTGGGGATGGACCCGGTCGAGATCCGCCGCAAGAACTTCATCCGCGACTTTCCCTACCAGACCCCCGTCGCGCTCAACTACGATTCGGGCGATTACGACGCCACCCTGGACATCGCGCTCGCGGAGTCCGAATGGGACACCTTCGAGGAGCGGCGCGCGGAGGCCGCGGCTCGGGGGAAGCTGCGCGGCATCGGCATCTCCACCTTCACCGAAGCGTGCGGCGTGGCGCCCTCGCGCATCGCGGGGGCGCTCGGGGCGCGGGCGGGGTTGTACGAAGCCGGTCAGGTGCGGCTGCACCCCACCGGCAGCGCCACCGTGTTCACCGGCTCCAACAGCCATGGCCAGGGACACGAAACCACCTTCGCCCAGATCGTCTCCGACTACCTCGGCATCCCCTTCGATCAGGTCGAAATCGTGCACGGCGACACCGGCCAGATCCCCTTCGGGATGGGGACGTACGGTTCCCGCTCGCTCGCCGTCGGGGGGAGCGCGATCGTCAAGGCGATGGACAAGGTGATCGCCAAGGGTAAAAAGATCGCGGCGCACCTGCTGGAAGCGGCGGAAGCGGACCTGGAGTTCGCCGACGGCAGCTTCACGGTGGCGGGGACCGACCGCTCGAAGACGATCGCCGAGGTGGCCTTCGCCGCGTACGTCCCCCACGACTACCCGATCGAGGAGGTGGAGCCGGGGCTGGACGAGATCGCCTTCTACGACCCCACCAACTGGACTTTCCCGGCCGGGTGTCACATCGTCGAGGTCGAGATCGACCCGGAAACGGGAAAAGTCGAGCTGGCGCGCGTGACCACCGCCGACGACGTGGGGCGGGTGATCAACCCGATGATCGTCGCCGGGCAGCTCCACGGCGGCCTCGCGCACGGCCTCGGCCAGGCGCTGCTCGAGCACGCCCGCTTCGACGAGGACGGCACGCCGCTCGGCGACAGCTACATGACGTATGCCCTGCCGCGCGCCGCAGACCTGCCCCGCTTCGACACGCACGAGCACAACACGCCTACCGAGGTCAACCCGCTCGGCGCCAAGGGGGTGGGCGAAGTGGGGGCCATCGGCGTGCCGCCGGCGGTGGTCAACGCGGTGGTGGACGCGCTGCGCCAGCACGGCGTGCGGCACCTCGACATGCCGCTGACCTCCGAAAAGGTCTGGCGGGCGATCCACCAGCCGCGGGCGTGAACCCCTCCCGGGAGTAACCGAAAGCATGCAGAACTTCGCCTTCCACACCCCCAACTCCGTGGCCGACGCGCTCGCGGCGCTGCGCGCGGCCGGCGACGGCAGGCTGCTGGCGGGGGGCCAAAGCCTGATCCCGATGATGAAGCTCGGCCGGGCCGCGCCCTCGGACCTGGTCTCCCTCGGCGCGGTCGCCGCTCTGCGGGGGGTGCGGCGGGAAGGCGACGCGCTGGTGGTGGGCGCCATGACCACCCATACCGCCGTCGTCGATTCACCAGAGGTGCGCGAACACCTTCCCGGGCTCGCCGCCCTGGTGGAGGTGATCGGCGATCCGCAGGTGCGCAACCGCGGCACCATCGGCGGCGCGGCGGTCCACAACGACCCGGCCGCGGACTACCCGGCGGGTGTGCTCGGCCTCGGCGCCAGCGTGATCACCGATCGGCGCGAGATCCCCGCCGACCATTTCTTTCGGGGCGCGTTCACCACCGCGCTGGAGGAAGACGAGATCGTCACCGCGCTGCGCTTCCCGCTGCCCGCCAAAGCCGGGTACTGCAAGTTTGCGAATCCGGCCTCCGGCTTCGCCCTGGTGGGCGTGATGGTGTCGGACGGCTCCGCCGGCGCGCGGGTAGCCGTCACCGGCGCCGGCTCCAGCGTCTTCCGTTGGGAGGAGGCGGAAGCCGCGCTCTCCAACGACTTCTCGGCTGCAGCCCTCGAAGGGCTCACGCCACCCGTCGCTCGGATGGTGACGGACGCCGCCGCCAGCGCCGACTACCGCGCCCACCTCGCGGGGGTGATGGCGCGCCGGGCCGTCGCGGCGTGCGCCTGAGCGGACCGTCGCGCGGCTCCGGCGCGTGACCCCCGGCGCCTCGCTGCCGTCGCCGCAATCGGTGGACGAGGCGCTCCGACTGCTGGAGGGCGCCGACTACGTGGCCGACCGCGGCCTGGCCACCGCGGTTTTTCTGGCGCTCCGTCTGCGCCGGCCGCTGCTCCTGGAAGGGGAGGCCGGGGTGGGGAAGACGGAGGTAGCCAAGGTCCTGGCGGAGCGTCTCGGCCGCCGCCTGATCCGCTTGCAGTGCTAACGAAGGTCTCGACCTGGCCTCGGCCGTCTACGAGTGGAACTACGCCCGTCAGATGATCGAGATCCGCCTCGCGGAGGCCGCCGGCAACGCCGACCGGAGCGACCTCGCGCGCGACATCTTCTCGGCCGACTTCCTCATCCGGCGGCCGCTGCTGGAGGCGCTCGAGCCGGCGCCCGGGGGCCCGCCGGTCCTCCTCATCGACGAGGTCGACCGCGCCGACGAGCCCTTCGAGGCGTTCCTGCTCGAAGTGCTTTCCGACTTTCAGGTGAGCATCCCCGAGATCGGCACGGTGAGGGCCGCGGAGCCGCCGGTGGTGATCGTCACCTCGAACCGCACCCGCGAGATCCACGACGCGCTGAAGCGGCGCTGCTTCTACTTCTGGATCGACTACCCGACCGCGGAACGCGAGCTGGAAATCCTCGCGCGCAAGGTGCCGGAGGCGGGCGAGCGGCTCAGCGGCGAGGTGGTGGGCTTCGTGCAGCGGCTCCGCGACGGGGAATTGTTCAAGCCGCCGGGGGTCGCCGAAACGCTGGACTGGGCGCGCGCCCTCCTCGCCCTCGAGCGGAGCGAGCTGGAGGTGGAGACCGTACACCAGACCCTCGGCGTGCTGCTCAAGTATCAGGACGACCTGGAGCGGGTGCGGGGCGCGGTGGCGGAGCGGACGCTCGCGGAGGTCCGCAGCGAGCGCGCCGCCGCGGTGGTGGGGTGAGCCGGGGGCTGCTCCCCAACCTGCTGGGTTTCGCCCGGCTGCTGCGGCGTGCGGGTCTGAAGCTGGGCACGGGTCAGGTCCTCGACGCCGCGGCGGCGGTCGAGGCGGTGGGGATCGAACGCAGAGACGATTTCTACTGGGCGCTGTACGCCGTGTTCGTCAGCCGCACCGAGGACCGTCCGGTCTTCGACGAGGCGTTCCGGCGCTTCTGGCAAGCTCCGGCGGGACGGGACGGCGCCGATCCGCTGCCCAGCTCGAACCTCGCCGCGCCCGCGAGGCCGCCCCGCGCCGCGGAGCGCCGTGTCGCCGACGCCTGGTCCGCGGAGACGCCCTCGCGCCCGTCTGGAGAGGAGCAGACGGCGGCGAGGGACTGCATCGGCACGTATTCCGCCGACGAGACCTTTCGCCACAAGGATTTCGAGGGCATGACGGCGGACGAGATGCGCCGCGCGCGGCAGCTCGTCGCGCGGCTCGACCTCCACCTCGCGAACCTCCCGGTACGACGCTTCCGGCCGGACGCGCGGGGACCGCGCGTGGACCTGCGGCGGACGCTGCGCGCCTCGCTGCGCGGCGGCGGCGGCGTGATCCCGCTCGCCCGGCGGCGCCGCGTCGAGAAGCCGCCTGCCCTGGTGGCGCTCTGCGACATCTCCGGCTCGATGACCCCGTACGCGCGGGTCATCCTCCACTTCCTCCACGCGCTCACCGCGAGCCGGAGGAGCGTCCACACCTTCGTCTTCGGCACGCGGCTCAGCAACGCCACCCACGCGCTCCGCCACCGCGACCCCGACGACGCGCTGAACCGGCTGGGAATGACGGTGCCGGACTGGGACGGCGGCACCCGCATCGGGGCGTGCCTCGCAGCGTTCAACCTGCGCTGGGCCCGCCGGGTGCTGGGTCATGGCGCCGTCGTCCTGTTGATCACGGACGGGCTCGACCGCGGCGACGCGGGGACGGACCTGGCGCGCCAGGCCGAGCGGCTGCGGCGCTCGTGCCGGCGCCTGATCTGGCTGAACCCGCTGCTCCGCTACGCGGAGTTCCAGCCGCGGGCGCAGGGGGTGCGCGCGCTCCTGCCGCACGTGGACGAGATGCGGCCCGTGCACGACCTGGCGAGCCTGGAAGATCTCGCGCGGGTCCTGGGAATGCGGACGCCGGCCCGCCGCAGCAACGCGGCGGCCTGATGCCGGCGGGTCAGCTCGCGGGCTAAAGGGGCTGCACGCGATCGGCCTGCTCCTGCAATGCCCGCCACGCCGCGGGAGTATCGACGTCCAGCAGCACGCCGGGATTCTCCACCGGCACTTCGAGCACCCGGTCCCCGAGCGCGGGGAACAGCGTCCGTCCGCCGACATCGCCCGTCAGCGCCGCCAGCTCCCTGAAGTGCGCGCGGCCCCAGAGAACCGGGTTGCCGCGCCGGCCGTCGTAGGTGGGGACGCAGACCGCGTCCGCCGTTGCCGCCGCGAAGGCAGCAGCGAGGCGCCGCAGCTCCGTGCCGCCGACTTGCGGCATGTCGCCCAGGCAGACGAAGGCGGCGGAGACGGCGCTGTCCAGCGCCTGCACGCCGGCCGCGAGGGAGCCGGCGATACCGCCGTCCGGGT
>JBPCJG010000234.1:0-8343 GCA_051005515.1 Longimicrobiaceae bacterium | reverse complement strand
CCGATTCGGTGCCGCGCATCGTCGCGCTGGCCGGGGTCCGACACGAGGGTCGCTGGGTGGGGGCGACGGGGGTGACCCGCCCCTTCGACGCCTCGGTGGCCGGGACGCTCGCGGGGCTGACCCGCTCCACGGTGATCATCCTCGGCGCGGGCGGGCACCTGGCGGCCACCAGCGTCGAGGACACCGCCGCGATGCGGGCGCTCGCCGAAGTGGCGCGCGAACAAGCGGCCGACGGGCGGGTCCGCGAGTTGGGGGCCGGCGGCCGCCGCTACCTGGTCACCGCGACGGGGCTCGGAGACGCGGCTACCGTAGCCTTCGTCCGCGATCTCGACCGCGAGCTGGCTGTGCTCCCGAAGCTGCGCAAGGTGGAGGCGATGGCGGGCGCGGCGGCGCTGCTCTTCGGGCTGGTGCTGGGAGCCGTCTTCGCTCTGCGCATCGCCCGGCCCATGACCTCGCTGGCTGACGCGTCGGACCGCCTCGCCGCCGGTGATTTCTCTGCGCCGTTGGAGCCGTCCCGGATCCGGGAGATCGACCGGGTCTCCGAAGCGTTCGACGCCATGCGCCGCGCCCTCGCCGGCCGCCTCGAGGAATTGCAGCAGACCAACCGGGAGCTGGCCGACCGGGAAGAGCGCCTCACGGCGCTGCAGACGGAGTTCATCCAGCGGGAGCGGCTCGCCGCGAGCGGCAGAATGGTGGCCGAGCTCGCCCACGAGATCCGCAACCCGGTGGCGAGCCTGCGCAACTGCCTCGAGCTCCTCCTGCGGCGGCTGGACGACGACCCGCGCGGGCAGGAGTTCGCGAACCTCGCCATCGACGAGCTGCTTCGCATGCACGAGCTCGCCGAACGCATGCTCGACCTGAACCGGCCGCGCGACCCCGATACCGCCGACTGCGACGCGCTGGCGGTGGTGCGGGAGGCAGCCGCGCTGGTAGACGCCGGCGCGCGCGGCGACCATCACAGCATTCACGTAACGGGTGATCCGGCGCTGCGCGCAGCCCTCCCCCCCGACGCCCTCAAGCAGGTGCTCCTCAACCTCGTCTACAACGCCCGCGAAGCCGTACCGCACGGACTCGTGCTCGAGATCCGGGCCGTATCCTCTGGGAGCATCGCGCGTCTGGAGGTCACCGACAACGGCCCGGGCATTCCAGAGGACGTGCTCCCCCAGGTCTTCGACCCCTTCTTCACCACCAAGAGCAACACGGGCGGCGTCGGCCTCGGCCTATCGGTGGCCGACGGGATCGTGCGCAAGTACGGGGGCAGGATCTCGGCAGAAAATCTCGACGGAGGAGGAGCCCGCTTCCGTATCGATCTCCCGCGGCTCAGCGGAAAGGAGCAGACGACGGAGGACGAGACGGCAGCAGCGGAAACCGAGGTGCCCACATGAAACGCAACGGCGAAGCCACCATCCTGGTGGTGGACGATGACCGCGCCTTCCGCCTTTCCACCGCGGAGCTGCTGCGACAGGATGGACACCAGGTGTTCGCCGCGGGCGATGGAACCGAGGCGGTCGAGGCGCTCAAGGAGCGGCACTTCGACCTGATGCTGCTCGACCTGCGCATGCCGGGGACCGACGGGCTGGGCATCGTGGAAGCGCTGCGGCGCTGGGGCGAGGGCATTCCGATCCTGATGATCAGCGGCTTCGGCACGGTCGATTCCGCCGTCAAGGCGCTGCACCTGGGCGCCGACGACTTCGTCACCAAGCCGGTCGAGCCGGACGTCCTCAGCCACCGCGTGGCGGAATTGCTCGAGCGCCGCCCCGGCGCCGCCGAGGACGGCGACGGCAAGCTGGTGGAGATGGTGGGGCGCTCCGAGCCGATGCAGGAGGTCTTCGACGCGATCCGGCGGGTCGCGCTGGCCGAGGCTACCGTGCTCCTTTCCGGTGAAACGGGGACCGGCAAGGAGCTGGCCGCGCGGGCGATCCACACCCACTCCCGGCGGAGCGGAGGAGCGTACGTGGCGGTGAACTGCGCCTCGCTGGCCGAGGGTCTGCTCGAATCCGAGCTCTTCGGCCACGTGCGCGGCGCCTTCACCGGGGCCGTCAGCGACAAACCGGGTCTCTTCGAAGCGGCCGAGGGGGGCACTCTCTTCCTCGACGAGGTGGGCGACATCGGCCCCGCGCTCCAGCAGCGCCTGCTGCGGGCGATCCAGGAGCGGGAAATCCGCCGGGTAGGCTCCGTCCGACCCACCAAGGTGGACGTCCGCTTAGTGGCGGCCACCAGTCGCGACCTGCGCGCGGAGGTGGCCGAGGGTCGCTTCCGCGAGGATCTCTTCTACCGGCTCAACGTCTTTCCCATCGCGCTCCCGCCGCTGCGCGAGCGCGCCAGCGACATCCCGCTGCTGGTCGAGTTCGTCCTGCGCCAGCGCGCTGAGCGCCCGCACGGGCGCGCGCTCTCCTGCTCGCCGTTCGCGATGCGCATCCTGCGCTCGTACCGCTGGCCGGGGAACGTACGCGAGCTCTTCGCGGCACTGGAGAGCGCCGCGATCCGCGCCGACGGCGACCGCATCGAGGCGCAGCACCTCCCGGCCGATGTCCGCGACGCGTCGGACGCCCAGGGCGACGGCAGCCGCTACCGCGCCGAGGCCGTAGGCGACGACGAGCGCTCCGCCATCGTCGCGGCGCTGCACGAAGCCGAGGGCAGCCGCACCCGCGCCGCCGAGTTGCTGGGGATGGGCCGCACCACGCTCTGGCGGAAGATGAAGGCGTACGGCATCGACCTGGAGGACGACGAGCCGGCGTAGCCATCTCTCCCCGAGAAAGTGCTGAGAAAGTGCTGAACGGGGAACTTCCGGACGACGAAAGCGATTCAACAGGCATGACGAACAAGTGGCTGGCGCTCCCCTTCATCGCCCTCATCCTGGTCTCCTTCGTGGGCCAGATGCTGGCGGGACACTGCCCCGTCCCCTGAGGGGCGCGGCGGTCCGTTTCCTGCGGCCCGCCGAGCTGAAGAATCATCATCGACAAGGAGGCATGTCATGGCCGAAGCCACGCAAGTGAAGAAGTCCGAAGCCGAATGGAAGCAGGAATTGACGCCCGAGCAGTACCGCATCCTGCGGGAGAAGGGAACGGAGCGGGCGTTCACGGGCGAGTATTACAAGACCAAGGACAAAGGGATTTATCGCTGCGCCGCCTGTGGTGAGGAATTGTTCAGCTCCGAAGCGAAGTTCGAGTCGCACAGCGGGTGGCCGAGCTTCTACGAGCCCGTCTCCGACGAGAACGTCGAAGAAGCGAGCGACACCAGCCACGGGATGACGCGTTCGGAGGTGATGTGCGGCCGCTGTGGCGGCCATCTCGGACACGTCTTTCCGGACGGTCCGCAGCCGACCGGCCAGCGCTACTGCATCAACTCCGCTTCGCTCGACCTCGACAAGCAGGAGTGACGCGGGCGGGGGAGGCGCCGCCGCCACCCAGACAGCAGACGGGCCCGGGGCAGGAGTCGGTCTGGGACTATCCGCGTCCGCCGCGCGTCGAGGAGGATAAGCGGCGGGTGCGGGTGGAAGGGCGTCGCCCGCTACTGGCACGTGCGGGTGGGGGATCGGCGCGCGGAGAACGCCGCCTGGAGCTACCCGGATCCGAACCCCGGTTATGAACGAATCGCCGCGTATTTCGCGTTCTTTCCGGGGAAGATGGACGCCTGCTGGGTGGGCGGCGAGCGGGTCACGCCACAGCCCGGCGACTTCTACGGCGGGTGGATCACCCCGGAGGTGGTGGGGCCGTTCAAGGGGGAGCCGGGGAGCGAGGGGTGGTGAACGAGTCGGAACGCTCTCCTGTCGGTCCGGCTGTGTGACCGGTTGTCTCGTCCCGCTTCGGCAGCGAGCGCTTCACCCCGACGATGAAGAGGAAGAGCCCCGCGGCTCCCAGCGCGAGCTTCACCTTGGGGGAGCTGCGCGCCACGGTCTCGAGCGGGTTCGGTAGCTTCATGGCAGGCAACTTCGCGCCCGGGGGGGGACCGGTGCAAGCCGGATCCAGGTGCCGACGGAGACCATCGCTCGAAGGGGCGGTGCCGGTGAAGCGGTGCGCCTTTCTCACCATGGATAGTCTGGACGGCTTCTTCAGCTACGACGAGCTGCTCTACGAGCCGCTCCGGCTGCTGGGGTGGAGCGTGGAGCCGATCCCCTGGCGGCGCACGGCCGTCGAGTGGGACGCCTACGAGGCGGTGGTGATCCGCACGCCGTGGGACTATCAGCAGGATCCGTCCGGTTTCCTAGCCGTGCTGGAGCAGATCGAGGATTCTTCCACCCGGCTCCTCAACCCGCTGGAGCTGGTGCGCTGGAACATCGACAAGCGGTATCTGCTGGATCTCGCAGACTCGGGCGTAATGATCGTGCCGACAGTCCTGGATCGAGGGCTGGACGCGGAGCGTCTGCAGGGATTGTTCGACCGCTTGGGCGCGGACCGGATCGTCGTCAAGCCCACCATCGGCGCCAACGCCACCGACGCCTTGCCGCTCTCCCGAAAAGCAGACGGTGAGGCGTGGGCAGGGGCGATCCGCGCCTTTGCCGATAGACCGTACCTCGCCCAGCCCTTCGTGCGCAGCGTGGTGGAAGTCGGGGAGTACTCCCTCTGCTTCTTCGGCGGAAAATACAGCCATGCGGTGCTGAAGAAGCCGAAGGCAGGAGACTTTCGCGTGCAGGAGGAACACGGCGGCCTCATCCGCGCGGTCGATCCCGAGCCGGCACTGCTCGCCAGCGCCGCGAAGGCGGTCGCCGCGGTTTCTCCGACGCCGCTCTACGCCCGGGCGGATCTGGTGAGGCTGGCGGCGGGGGAGTGGGCTACCATGGAGCTGGAAGTGATCGAGCCGTCGCTCTACTTCAGCTTCGATGCGGCTTCGCCCGAGCGATTCGCCAGCGTCTTTGACGGGTGGATGACCGCCGATAGGACCTAACCCCCGGCGTAGCTGCCTTCCGCGAAGGGCCGCGCTTCCGGCTCGGCGCCCGCGGCGACGACGCGAAAGCTGTGCGATCCGCCGCCGCCGATCTCGAGACACACGGCCGCTGGCAGCGTCAGCGGCTCGCCGAAGCGGATGCGCAGCCGCCGCAGCGCTGTCGGGTCGCCCCGCCAGCACCTCTCGATCAGCGTGTGCGCCACCAGCGATTCGGTGCAGAAGCCGTGCAGGACCGGGCGACGAAAGCCGAATGGACGAGCGGTGAGTCCCCACAGGTGGATCGGGTTGTAGTCGCCCGAGGCGCGTGCGTAGCGCCGCCCCCACCCGGCCGGGAGCCGCCACTGGGCGAGCGGATGCCATGAGCCGGATTCGCTGTCGTCCCCCCCGCCCCGCTCCACCTCGGGACCAGCGGTCGCCGGCCCGGATGCTACCCCCCGGAGGAGCAGCTCGAGCTGGTTTTCGAGGCAAAGCTGACCCGCGCCGTTCCAGCTCCGCGACGCGATCCGGAGCCGCGTTCCGCGTCGGTGCGGCTCCACCGCGTCCACCTCCACCCGGCAGCGGATCCGGTCCGCCTGCCGGAGCGGGCGCAGCGGCACCGCTTCCCCTCCCAGGTGGATGGTGCCGGCGAGCGGGACGCCCGCGCCGGCCAGCAATTCCAGCAGCAGCGGACCTTCCCAGAGCACGCACGCGAGCGGGGGAAGGACGGCATCCGCGCCGTTGCCGCGCCGGAGACGCGACCCGTACGTCGCCGCGAGGTAGCGGCGCAGCCGCGCGTCGGGCACCTCGATGCCACCGCGCTCGATGCTCGTCCCGCGCCGCGGCGGAGCGGGCTCGGCGCCGCGGCCGCGTACGCGGCGGGCTGCGTGCCGCGCGAGCAGCCCGAAGCGCGACGGAAGCCCCTGCACGCCCTCGGCTAACCCGCGGCGGCGAGCGGCTGTGCCGCGACCCGCCTCTCGCGCGGTCCGTCCCACTCACATAAAAAGATCCCCTGCCAGCGGCCCAGCACCAGCCGACCGCCGCTCACCAGCACCAGCAGCGACGGCCCGAACAGCGACGTCTTGAGATGGCTGTCGCTGTTCCCCTCGGCGTGGCGGTAGAACTCCTCCTCCCGGGGGACGAGGCCGCCCAGCTTCGCGACCACGTCGTGCGGAACGTCGGGGTCGGCGTTCTCGTTGATCGTCAGCGCCGCGGTGGTGTGCAGGCTCTGCAACGCCACCGCCCCTTCCTCCATCCCCCACTCGCCCACCAGCTCCGCCACCCGTTCGGTGATGTCGAGGAGCTGCGAGCGCTCGCTGGTGCGGACGCGGATCTCGTGCATCTCCGGCTACGCGCCCCGGTACATCACCCTCCAGATCCGTCCGCCCGACGAATCGGCGATGTAGAGCGATCCGTCCGCGCCGACGGCCAGCCCCATCGGTCGGTGCGGCGCGGTGCGGGGCTGCGGGTTCGGGCCGGTGAAGCCGTCGGCAAAGGTTTCGGGCGCGCCCGGCGTGCCGTCCGGAGCGAAGGGGACGAAGCTGACGCGGTACCCCTCCTGCGGGAGCGGCGCCCGGTTCCAGGAGCCGTGCCAGGCGACGAAGGCGCCGCCGCGGTAGCGCTGCGGGAAGTGCGTGGCGCCGTAGAAGAGCAGGTCCTGCGGTGCCCAGTGAGCGGGAAAGGCGACGATGGGCATCACCTTGTCGGCGCAGCGTCCGATGCGCTCGCCGTTGCCGCCGTATTCGGGTGCTACGACTTTCCGATTGCTCGCCGGATCGTGGTAGCAGTACGGCCAGCCGGCGTCGCTCCCGCGCGTGAGGCGCAGCATCTCCTCCGACGGCTTGTCGGCATTGTTCTGCTCGGTGTAACCCGGCCACTGGCCGAGCTGGTCGCGGCCGTGCTGGACGGCGTAGAGCTGTCCGTCCTGCGGCCGGACCGCCAGCGCTATCGCGTTGCGGACGCCGGTCGCGAAGCGCTCGCCGTCGGCCTGGGTCTGGCCGGCGCGGTCGGCGGCGAAGCGCCAGATCCCGGCGCGGGTCTCAAGCTGCGGGCACGGGTCCAACCCCTTGACTCCCGCTTCCCGATCCTGGTCCTGGGGCTGGCAGGCGTTGGTAGGAGCGCCGACGTTGACGAACATCGCTCCGCCGCTCCCGAAGGCGAGCGCCTTGGAGGTGTGGCTGTGCTCTTCCGGCAGACCGCTGACTATCGTTTCCGGCTCTCCCGCGGGGCGCAGACCGGCGCCGAGCCGGTAGCGGACCACGCGGTCGTTGGGGGCGAAGTAGAGCCACTCGCCCTCCACCCGCATCGCGGTGCCCCCGGTGTCGCCGAAGCGGACCCGCTCGTCGGCCTTGCCGTCGCCGGTGGTGTCGCGGAGCGCGACGATGCCGCCGCTGGAGTCGCGGCCGTCGGCGAGCGCGACGTAGATGCGGCCGTCGGGGGTCACCGCGAGGTGGCGGGCGGTCCCCTCGACGTCGGCCACCACGAGCGCGCAGAAGCCGGAGGGGAGTGTCAAGCCGCCGTTGTCGGCGTCGCACGCCGGTGCCGAGGCGGCGGAGGGAGGTGGCGCAGCCGGGGGAGCGGCGGCCACCTCTCCGTTCCCGGAAGGCGGCGGGGCTCCGCCGGTGTTGCTGGTGCAGCCGACGGCGAAAAGTGCCAGCGTGGTCGCGAACGCGGAAAGGGGTCTCGGTAATGGCATGGGGAAGAGAGCTGAGGTCAGTTGAGGGTGCCGGGAGCGCCGATGCCCTGGGCTACCACGAAGGGCGTTTCGTGCATCTCGAGGTCGCCCACCTCTACCAGGAAGCGGTACACGCCCGGCTGCGGAAACTGCACGCCGACCAGAGTAAAGATCTGGTTGGAGACGGAGAACTCTCCGGGCGCCACGTCCGGAGCCACCAGCTCGCCGTGCGCTTCGAAGAGCGTTTCGCCGTCGTCGTTCACCAGGCGGACTCCGATCGGAAAGGTTTCTCCGGAGTCTTCCGGCTCGGCGTGCACCCGGAAGACGAAGACCATGCGCGGGTGCGCGATGGGGAAAGCGGCGGCGTCGATGCGGTCGAAGACGCCGAGGGCGTTCAATTTCCCCTCCTGCGAAAGGTTGGCCTCGTCGGCCAGAAAGGCCATCGGTATGAGCAAAGCATCTCCGTGGATGATGGTACGGCCGGCGGAGCGCCGGCCGGAGCAACCTACGCGCCCCGCGAAAATCGCACCGCCGCGAAGTGTTTGGCCGCGCGGCACCGAACCCCTATCTTCCCCCTGCCGTTCCTCTCCCCACGCGAACCCGATGACCCCGGCAGACCTCCAGGCCAACCCGACGCTGAACCGAGCCGCGCGCACCGGCACCCCCACCGAGGACGAGCAGCTCCTCCGCTCGCCGCCGCGCCCTCCAGCGGTCGAGCTGGACTTCACCCACACCGATCCCTGGCGGGTGTTCCGCATCATGGGCGAGTTCGTCGAGGGCTTCGACACCCTGGCCCACGTAGGCAAGGC
>JBPCJG010000233.1:0-6723 GCA_051005515.1 Longimicrobiaceae bacterium | reverse complement strand
GTCTTGCCCGCCCCCATGATGCCCACCAGGACTACGCGACCGTACCGCTCCCCGCCCTCGCGCTTCAGCGTCCCATGCGGGAAGCAAGCTGCTCCAGGTAACCGTCACGGTTGCGGAGCAGCTCGGTGAGGGAGTCGCCGCCGAACTTTTCCAGACAGGCGTCGGCGAGCACCAGCGCCACCATCGCTTCGCCCACCACCGCGGCTCCGGGGACGGCGCAGACGTCGGAGCGCTCCCGCACCGCTTCCCCGCCCTGCCCGCTGCGCAGATCGACCGTGCGCAGCGGTTGCATCAGGGTAGAGATCGGCTTCATCGCGGCGCGGACCACCAGCGCAGAGCCGGTGGTGACGCCCCCTTCGAGCCCGCCCGCCCGGTTCGACGCGCGGCCGAAGCCACCGCCGTTCCCGGCTGCGTCGTCGCGCACGATCTCGTCGTGAACGCGCGAGCCGGGGCGGCCCGCGCCGCCGAAGCCGGCGCCGATCTCGACTCCCTTGATGGCGTGGATCGACATGGTCGCTCCGGCGAGGCGGCCGTCCAGCTTGCGGTCCCAGGAGACATACGACCCGAGCCCGACGGGCACGCCGCGGGCGATCACTTCGAATTCACCCCCGAGGGTATCGCCGGCGCGGCGCGCGGCGTCGATGGCGGCGATCATGGCGTGCTCCGCTTCCGGGTCGAGACAGCGAACGGGAGAGGGATCGGCGGCTGCGTTGAGAGATTCCGGCAGCTCGTCCGGCGGCGTCGCCCGGACTGCGCCGATCGACGTGACGTGGCTGGCGACGCGGATCCCGAGCGCGTCGAGCAACCGTTTCGCAACGGCTCCGGCGGCTACCCGTGCCGCGGTTTCCCGGGCGCTGGCACGTTCGAGGACGTCGCGAGCGTCGCGGCGGGCGTACTTCAGCACGCCGACGAGGTCGGCGTGGCCGGGGCGCGGCAGGTGGACGGGACGGAGCACCTCGTCCGGCAGCGGCTCCGAGGCGGGATCGGGCGACATCGCCTCGCGCCAGTTCTCCCAGTCCCGATTCCGCACCAGCAGCGCGATCGGCGATCCCAGCGTTTCGCCCAGCCGGACACCGGCCAGGAGCTCCGCGCGATCGGATTCGATGCGCATGCGCCCCCCGCGCCCGTACCCGCCCTGTCGGCGGAGCAGCTCGGCGTCGATCCATTCGCGCGTGAGCGGGAGGCCCGCGGGGGCACCCTCGACGATGGCTACCAGTGCCTGCCCATGCGACTCCCCCGCGGTGGTGAAACGGAAGTGGTCCATGCCGCACAAGAAACACGAAGGGCCCGGCTCACGCCAGGCCCCCCGTCGCGCTACCGCCGTGAAAGGATCAGGAGATCCGCTCTTCCACGATGTGCGGCGTCACCATGATCAGCAGGTCGCGCTTCTGCTCCCGGCTGCGGGTGGTACGAAAGAGCGCGCCGACGATCGGCAGATCCATGAGGATCGGAATCCCGGCCCGGGTCTGCGTGACCTCGGTGACGGTCAGCCCGCCGATCACGGCAGTCTCCCCGTCGTTCACCAGCAGCCGTGTCGACGCCTCCTGCGTCTGAAAGAGCACGCCGATCTCGGTGGCGGCGAGCTGCGCGCTCGAGCGCTCCGCCCTGAGCTGCAGGAGGATCCTGCGGTCGGCGGTGACGTACGGGGTGACTCGCAGCTTGATGCCGGTCTCCACCAGCTCCGTGGTGGCCCGCGCCACGGCGCCGCCGGCACCCGCCGCGGCAGTGGGCGAGCCGAGATCAACCACGCGGATGGGCGTCCGCTCGCCAACGAGGATGTTCGCTTCCTGGTTGCTGAGGGTGGTGACCAGAGGCGACGCCTGCACGTCCGAGAGCTCGGCGGTCTGCAGCGCGTCGAGGAAGGTGACCAGGGTGTAGCGCCCCAGCACCAGCGAGATGACCGTTTCCAGCGAGGCGCCGCTGATGCGCGCGTTCGCGTTGCCCAGAGCGGCGATGGAGCTGCCGCCGAGCAGGACCAGGTCCTGGTTGGTGAACTCCCCCGGGTTGTTGGGATCGGGTACGCTGACCAGGCGATTCAACGAGTTGCCGCGCGAGTCCTTGAGGTCGTAGGTGACCCCCAGCTCCTCGACATCGGTGCGGTTCACGAAAACGATCTTCGCCTGGATGGCCACCTGGGCGGTGCGGGTGTCGAGCTGCCCGATGAGCCGGGCGATGTTGTCGACGACGCCCGCCACGTCGGTGAAAATGAGCGTGTTCGTGGAAGGATTCGCGGAGATCTGCCCGCGCTCCGTCTTCATCGGCGTGAGCGTTTCCACCAGCTCCCCGACGGGCACGTAGTTGATCCGGAAGGTCTGGGTGACGAGCGGCTCCTGCGTGCGCGCCGTGGCCAGGTTCTCGAGATTGTCGACGCGGATGATCCCGCTCGGCAGCTCCTGCACCGCGTAGCCGTACGCCCCCATCAGCTCGCGCAGCGCGATGTCCCACGGCTGATCGTTGATGTTGGCGGTGATGGTCCCTTCCACGCCCCTGCCGGGGATGATCGAGCGCCCGGTGAACTCCGCGAAGCTGTCCAGCACGTCGCGGATGTCGGCTTCGAAGAAGTTCACGGTGATGCGCCGCGCCTGACTCTGCTGCTGCCGCTGCTGCTGGACGGCCGGCGCGGCGGAAGCGGTCTGCTGCGGGAAAGCCGGAAGCTCGGCAGCATAGGCGCCCGACTCCGCCGCGCTCCACGGCTGGAACGCCTGCGCGGAGCCGGCGAGGGAGATTCGCAGCCCCTCGGGAACGCGCTCGACGCGGTATGCGGTGGTGCGCTCCAGATCCACCACCAGACGGACCACGTCGGCCCGGAACTGGCTGGTCCGCACGGCTTCGACGCCGCCCCTGTCGATGCCGTCGAACGACTTCGCGGGGAGGGAGCTGCGCGCGTTGCCTACGTCGATCACCAGTCGCGCGGGGTCCGAAAGCTGAAAATCGCTCCAGCGGAAGTCGCCCGTAACTTCGATGGTGAGCTCCGCCCGTCCCGCGTTCGCTTCGAGCCGGACGTTGGTGACGCTACCGGAGTCCGCCCGCGCCTGGCCGGCAGAAAACGTCAGCGCGGGAAGTACCAACAGCGCCGTGAGCCAACGCTTCATCATCCACCTCCCTTGGCAGAGTCCGCCGCTTGCGCGGGGCTCTTGATGTAGAGCGTCTCCCTGCGGGCGACGCCGAACTCGTCAACGCGGACGTCGACGCGGCGGGGATAAACCGCCACCACCGTGATCCCGCCGACACGCTCGCCCACCCGCAGGCGGAGTCGCCGGTCGGTGCTCCCGTCGTGGAAGACCGCCACGGACCTGCGCTGATCCGGGTTGTAGATGAGGCCGCGCAGGGTCAGATCCTCGAAGCGGATCCCCAGATCCGGGGTGCCGAGCAGCGAGCGGAACGGGTCCGTGCGACCCGCGCGGTCATAGACGAACACCTCGCGGCTGTAAGCCCCCTCGGACGCCGTCCCCGGAGTGGACTGCGCCGGCAGCGATCCCGGCACTGCCGAGCACAGCAGAAGCAGCAGAAGCAGCAGAAGCGACGGAATCTTACGAGCGCGCGAAATCGGCACTGTCGGGGAGCGTGATGACATAGGTCTCGATGGAGAAGCGCGCTTCCAGGCGCGGGGAGTCCGTCCCGGTGGGCGTATTCGCCAGCGGTGCGATGGTGACGCCCTGCGGGGTAACGATGCGCGGGAGCGATGCGATCCGCGTCAGGAACTGCCCGATGTTGTGATACGATCCCAGCACGGCGACATCGTAGACGCGCCGGGTGTAGTACTCCTCCTCGGTGGCCTCGATGGGCTGGATCAGCGAGAGCTGCACGCCGGTTCGCTGCGCCTCCGCCGAGATCGCGTCGAGCAGGTCGGGGAGCTCCTCCGAGGACGGGATGAGCTGCTCGACCGCCTGGAGCTCGTCGCGGTAGGCGGCGAGCTGGCGCTCCACGTCGGACGAACCCTGGCCGCGCGCCAGCGAGCGGGCAGTCTGGTTCTGCAGCTCGATGTTGTCCAGCCGGGTCTGCAGCGTCTCCACCTCGGTGGCACGCGGCGAAATCAGGTAGCGGTTGGCGACAAAGGCGAGGCCGAGCACCAGGACGAGGCCCAGGAGCAGCTTCTGCCGTTTCTCGGGATCCAGCGGAGGAAGGGCCATGGTCAGCGATCCAGCACGACGGGGATCGTCTGCACGAAGGCGGGATCCGGCTCCTCGTAGCGCGCTTCGAGGGTGAACTTCTGGAAGGTGCGGCCCTCTTCCGTGATCTGCTCGCTGGTGACCAGGCCGACGTCGCGGATGAAGGGCGACTCCTCGAGCCGCTTCATGAACGCGGTGAGCGCCTGGGTGGAGCCGGTGTTCCCCTCGATGGTGAAGGCCGGTCCCTCCGGCACCACGGGGGCGGCTGCGGCTGCACTGTCCGCGGGCGCGACCGGAGCCACGGGCGCGGGATCGGAAGCGGCCAACTTGGAGAGCCAGGTGAACGACGGCATCGCGCGGCTCACTTCGTCGAGCACGTGCGGCCACTCGTAGCGGCGGGTGTCCACGCTGCGGATCACCTGGATCTTCTGCTGGATCGTGTCCTGGCGGGCGCGCACCGCGTCGAGCAGCCCGATGGTGCTCGCGAAGCGGGTCGAGTCCGCCACCTCCGCTTCGATCCGTTCTGTCAGCTCCGCCTGCCGCTCTCCCGTCCGCCAGAAGCCGTACGCCACCCAGAGCAGGACCGCCATGCCGAGTACGACCAGGCCGGCCATCCACGGATCCCCCACGAACGCGGGCGCCGAGCGGGCGGCGCGTGGCTTGGCGCCGCCGCGACGAGGTGCGAAGCGTGAGCGTGGCGCCGCGGAGGGGAGCAGGTTGATGCGGATCACCGTGCGGCCGTCCTCAAGCTGCGCTGCGGAGGGCGAGGCCGATGGGCAGCATCAGCATGGGCGCCAGATCGGCGACGGGGAAGGAGGCGGTGGCGCCCGGCCGCACCCGCAGCCGCTGCAGGGGATTGGCGATCTCGGTGCGGGCCCGCAGCCGCGATCCGACGACATCCACGAGTCCCGGAAGCCGGGATCCCCCGCCGCACAGGTAGACGCGCTGCAGCCCTGCTTCCACGCCTTCGTTGATGGAAAGGAAGGCGGCCGCCCGCTCGATGCCGAGCGCGAGCTCCTCGCCGGAGTCGGCGAGCATCCCGGCGAACTCGTCCGCGCGCTCCGACTGTCCCTGCACCACCGCCTCCGCTTCCTCCGCGCTGAGGCCATGCACGCGCCGCAGCTCCTCCCGCTGGCGCCGCGACCCGAACGGCAGATCGCGCGTCAGGACCGGCTGGCCGTCCTGCATCACGTTCACCGTGGAGAACTCGTGGCCCACGTTGACGAGGGCGACCGTGCCTTCCATCGCCTCCGGGTAGTTGTATTCGAGCGCGTTGTGCAGGGCGAACGAATCGACGTCGACGACCGAGGGAGAGACGCCGGCTTCCCGCAGCAGCGATACCCGCTCCTCGACCAGATCCCGCTTCGCCGCGACCAGCAGGACGTTCATCTGCAGACCGTCCTCGTGCGGATCGAGGATCTCGAAGTCGAGCTGCACGTTCTCCATGTCGAAGGGGACGTTCTGCTCGGCCTCCCAGCGGATCACCTCGCGCGCGTCGGACTCCTTGAGCCGGTCCATCTTGATGCGCTTGACGATCACGTCGCGACCGCCGACGGAGGTCACCACGTCGCGCAGCTTCTGACCCGACGCTTCCACCAGCGCGCGGATCGCCTCGACCACCAGGTGCGGATCCATCACCTCGCCTTCGACGATGGCGTCGGAGACGAGCGGGGTGTGGGAGACGTGGACGAGCTCGGGTTGCGGACCGGAGTGGTCGATGACCACGAGCTTCGCGAAGCCGCTGCCGACGTCCAGGCCGACCGAGCTACGGTTGCGGCGCAGAAACGAGATCACGTACGGACGAACATGGAAAGGGAGGGCGGACGGATGTCCGGGGGAGAAACGCCGCTGTTGTGCAGGGAAGACGGGACAGGATACGCGGGCGCACCACTACCCGTCAAGAGACCCGGCGAAACTGGGAGCTCTTCTCCGGACGACGCCCGCTGCTATGCGAGTTTGCGGCCGGAGCGTACGATGCGCCTAAAGTGTCGCGAAAGCGCGACATGCGCTGCGTCGCCGGGCAGGCAAGCCCCCGCGGATCGCGGCGGCCTGCCCGATGTTTCGCAGAACGCTTCGCTGTCCGCCTCCGGTCAGCGCACCACCTCGTACCAGGCGAAGGTACGGCCGGTGATGGTGGCCGGCGGGGGGTTGGCGATCACGGCGTTCGCGAACGCCTGCTCGGCCGCACTCACCATGCACGCGTTGTACATGATCTTGGCGTTGCCGAGTAATTCGGTGCTTTCCCCGCTGGTCGTGGCGCAGGAGTTGGTGCCGGAATCGTCCGTCGCGCAGAGAGCTACGTCTCCGAGAGAGACGAGGGCGCCGTCGATACGCGCATCGCCGCCGGAGCCGCGGATGAACGTCTTGCCGGTCACCACGACGATCCCGCTGTAAAAGAACTTGCCCGTAATGTCGAGGTCGCCGAGCACGATCAGGATCCCCTGTCCGTGGTCACCCTGCGCCGCCATGTTGCCGTAGACGGCCACAACTGGAGTGTACGTCTCATCTCCATCTGCCTCGCATGCCCCGCCCGGATCGAATACCTGGTACAGCTTCAGCGGGCACCCCCAGTTCAGCTTGTTGGAGCGGGAGAAAGAGGAGTTCGGCTTCGCGC
>JBPCJG010000232.1:0-3474 GCA_051005515.1 Longimicrobiaceae bacterium | reverse complement strand
GACTGGGCCTTGACCTCGGCCGTGGAGTTGACGTAGGCGACGGTGGCCGCCTCTGGATGCTTTTCCTGGAGGCGCCGGAGCGATTCCCCGGTGACGAAGTCGGCCATGGGACACCCGGCCCGCAGGTCGGGCATCAACACCATCTTTTCCGGCGACAGGATCTTGGCCGTTTCCGCCATGAAGTGGACGCCGCAGAAAACGATCACGTCCGCGTCCGTGTCCGCCGCCTCCTGCGAGAGCCCGAGCGAGTCGCCGAGGTAGTCGCTCACCTCCTGGATCTCGACCCGCTGATAGTTGTGCCCCAGGATGACGGCGTTCAGCTCCGTCTTTCGCCGACGGATGCGCTCGCGCAGCTCCTCCGGGGGGAGGGCCGCGTAGTCCAGCGTCGTCGGGAGCTTTTCAGCCACCTTGATCAATCCGCACCTCCGCGGAAAAGTCCATGTCGTGTACGGCGATCGGCGATATGACAGCCTCTCTGATACAACGCGGGCCGGCTCGGGGTCCAGCGAGCCGGCCCGCGGGGCCGTGCCTGGGTCGGGGCCGGCCGTCAGGCCGTGAACGAGCTCCCGCACCCGCACCCGCCGCTGGCGTTCGGGTTGTTGAAGGTGAAGCCCGAGCCCTGAAAGGTGGAAACGTAGTCGATCTCGCACCCGTTCAGGTATTGCAGACTGAACGGATCCAGAAAGAGCCGGACGCCGTTGGTTTCGAACACCAAGTCGTCCTCGGCGGGCTCGTCGTCGATGTTGAGGCCGTACTGGAAGCCCGAGCAGCCCCCGGGCAGCACGCCGACGCGCAGGCCCGAAGCTTCGCCCGAACCCTGCTCTTCCAGGAAGCGCTGCACCTCGGTCACCGCCGTCGCGGTGATGGTGACCGGAGAGGTGGCGGCGGGAGTGGCCGTTTCTGATGGCACGGCAGTTCCTCGTGAGGTCGTCTGTGGATACGAACCGGTTTAATACACCCTACGCGGGCGCAGGTTTCGGACCGTGCGGGCCGCCCCCCGACTCCGATCATCCGGCGTCGAGCACCCGTTCCACGGCCGCGGCGAGACTCGCGACGATCTCGAAGCCGCCCGAACGCGCCGCCTCGAGCTCGCTCTGCCGGCTGCGGACCAGGATTCCGGTGCCGCCCAGCTCCCGAGCCGGGACGATGTCGCGCACGCGGTCGCCGACATACCACGACGCGGCGAGGTCGATGCCGAACTCCTCCGCGGCGCGGAGGAACATTCCGGGCGCCGGTTTGCGGCAGCCGCTCTGCGGTCCGTCGGGAGCGTCAGGACAGTGGTAGGCGCCGTCGAGACGAGCTCCGGCGAGCCACAGCAGCTCCTCGAGGCGGCGGTGAACCGAGGCGTACTCCCTTTCGCCGAAGAAGCCGCGGCCGATCCCCGACTGGTTGGTGACCAGCAGCACGGGCACCGCCGCCGCGTTCAACCGGGCCACCGCGTCGGCGGCTCCCGGCAGGAGCCGCACTCCCTCGGGGTCGGCCAGGTAGTCGCGGTCCTCGATCAGGGTGCCGTCGCGGTCGAGGAAAAAGGCTCCGCGGCGGCCGGACACCACGTCAGCCGGCGGTGATGTTGAAGCCCGCGTCCACGTGCATGGTCTCGCCCGTAATGCCCCGCGCCAGATCGGACGCGAGGAAGAGCGCCGCGGAACCGACCTCCGCCGCCTCGGTCGGGCGGCGCAGCGGCGAACGCTCGGCGGTGATCTTGAGCAGCTCGCGGAAATGGGCGACGCCGCGGGCCGCGAGAGTGTTGATCGCCCCGGCAGAGATGGCGTTGACGCGCACGTTCCGCGGTCCGAGGTCGGCGGCGAGGTAGCGGACGCTCGCCTCCAGCGCCGCCTTCGCCACCCCCATGACGTTGTAGTTCGGCACCACCTTCTCCGACCCGTAATATGTCATGGCGACGATGCTGCCGCCGTCGGGCATCAGCGGAACGGCGGCGCGAGAGAGCGCCACGAGCGAGTAGGCGCTGACGTCGTGCGCCTTCAGAAAGGCGTCGCGGGTGGTTTCCACGAAGGGGTTCGACATCGCTTCTTTAGGAGCGAAGGCGACCGAGTGGAGGACGAAGTCGAGCCGCCCCCAGCACGCCTGAAGCTCGGCGAAGACCCGCTCGATCTGCCCATCGTCCTGGACGTCGAGGTCGAAGAGGGGGACGTCGCCGAGCTCCGCGACGGTCTTGTGCACGCGATCCTCCATCACCTCCCCCTGGTAGGTGAAGGCGAGCTCCATCCCCGCCGCCGCGAGCGCTTCCGCGACGGCCCACGCTATCGAGTTGCGGTTCGCTACGCCCACGATCAGGCCTTGCTTGCCTTGCAACAGTCCACCGAGGGCGTGGGTCTGTTCCATCTTCATTCTCCGGGGGTTCGGGACGGGGGGGCGGGGGGTGCAGCCGCGGGAGTGGTGAGCGACACCTCGCCGCCTCCCACCAGCCCGTTCAGGTTGCGGATCCCGGTCACCACTACGCGGTACATCGTCTCCGGCGCGAGGGGGCTCTGCGTAGTGATCCGCAGGGTCCGCGTGGCCGCGGCGGCGGCAGGAGCCGTATCTGCCGCCGTGCTGTCCGCAGCTGCCACAGTCGAATCGACCGCCGTCGTGTCCGCCGCGGTGGTGTCGGCGGCGGTGTCGGCGGCGGTGAGGTCCGGTGACGGGGGGAGCGCGGGGGGCGACGAACCGGTGCGGACGCTCGTCACCGCAATCTCGGCTCCACCGGGGCCGGTGATCCGTACATTGGCGGGGGCGAGGTTCTGGGTAGGATCGAGGTAGTCGTCGAAGGTCACCTCCACTCCGTCCTGCACGGCTCGCGCCTCTCCGGGAACGGGAGGAGTGCTGTCGGGGAGGAGAAGCGCCAGCCGGAGCGCTTCGCCGACCGTACCGCGCACGGTGGCCGCGGCCGAGTCGCGCGCCTCGAACGGGTCGAGCTCCCGATTCCGGTTGGCGTCGAGATACGCCCGTATCCGGTACTCGCCCGGCGGAATCGCACGCAGCAGCCAGGTGCCCGTGCTGTCGGTGACCGTGGCATAGACCAGAGAATCAGGCGTCAGGATCGCCTCCACCCGCGCGCCGGCCTGATGGCTTGCGCTGACGCGATCGCGCACGGTGCCGGAAAGGCGGGTGTCGGGGATGGCGGGACCGGTCGAGAAGATCAGCTCCAGCGGCCCTGCGAGACGGTTGCCGAAGAGGTCGCTGACGGTCGGCTCCACCCGGACCTGATAGATCCGCCCCGGCTCCCAGCCACGACGGAGGGAAACCCGGATGCTGCTTCGGGTGCGGTCCACCTCCACCGGGCTGGTGCGCGGGGACACCGACACCGCCTCGGCGACGCCCTGCTCGGAGATCCGCTCCTCGAAGGCGAAGACCACGGGGTCGTCGAAGGGCGCGACGATGGCGAACGAATCGGGTTCGGTCGCTGCGAGCCGCGGCGGAGTGCGGTCCTCGGGCCCGCCGCGGGGCGGTTCGATGCGCGCGCACCCCAGCAGC
>JBPCJG010000231.1:0-6874 GCA_051005515.1 Longimicrobiaceae bacterium | reverse complement strand
ATCACGACCGACGCCGAATGGTGGGTGCCGATCGGCAGCCTCGGCGGGGGGACGCCAGGGGCGCGTCCCGTACGCTTCGCCATCGGCATGCAGGCCCGCGCCGGAGGCGTGTTCGGAGACGCTTCGCGCTTCGCGTTCGAGAAGTTCGTGCTCGGGGGTGTGCAGACATCGCAGCCGCTCCGGGGGTACGAAGAAGCGTCCATCACCCCCTTCGGCGTGGTGGAAGGGTGCCGCAACAACTTCCGCGACGAGTGCCTGGGCGACGCGTTCATGACGCTCACCGGCCAGATCGCCGCGAGGCTGAACGACAACCTTTCGGTGCAGCTCTTCGGCGACGCGGGGAACTCCTGGCGGAGCGTCGGCGAAATCAACCCCAACCGGCTGCTGCGCGGCGCCGGAATCGGCGCCACGGTGGTGACCCCGTTCGGCCCGATCGGACTGGACGCCGCCTACGGCTTCGATCGCCCGGAGCCCGGCTGGCAGCTCCACTTCAAGCTCGGCCAGACCTTCTGAACCGATGCACCCCAACCTCAACGTTCCCGCAGGAGCACCATGAAGCGGTTCTGGATGGTTCTATCCGTGGCCCTGACCGGCCTCGTCCTTTCGGCTTCCCTGGCGGCCGCGCAGGCCAAGATCGGGTTCATCGACTCGCGCAAGCTGATCGCCGAAGCGCCGGGAGCGAAGGAAGCGCAGCAGACGCTGGAGCGTGAGCTGCAGGGGTATCAGAGCGGCGTCCAGGGGCTGCAGGGCGAGCTCGAACGGCTCCGCACCCAGCTTGCCGGTCAGCAGGGAACGCCCAACGCGCAGCAGCAGCAGGCCTTCCAGCAGAAGCTGACCGTCTATCAGGACAGCGTCCGCAAGATCGAGCAGACGGTGCAGCAGCGGCAGCAGCAGCTCGTGTCGCCGATCATGCAGCGCATCAACACCGCGGTCGAGGCGGTGCGGACGGAAGGGGGATACGCGATGATCTTCGACGCCTCCGCCGGGGCGCTGATCACCGCCGACCCCGCGCTCGATCTCACGGATCGCGTGCTGGCCCGGCTCCGCCAGCAGGGCGCTGGCTGATTGCGTCACCGTCGGTGAGCGGCGTGCGGTTCGGCTCCGCTCACCGCCAGACCCGACGCGCCCGGAGTGAGTGAGGTGATGCGGCTGGCGGAGATCACCGAGTTGGTGGGGGGACGGCTCGAGGGGGATCCCCGGCGGGAGATCACCGGCCTCGCTACCCTGCAGGAGGCCGGTCCCGCGGACATCTCCTTCGTTGCGAGTCCGCGCTACACCCCCTATCTTCGCACCTGCCGCGCCGGCGCGGTGCTCGTCTCCGCAGAGCTGGCGGACGAGGTTCCGACGGCGACCCCGCGCGTCGTCGTCGCCGACGCGCATCGCGCCGTAGCCCGGCTGCTCGCCGCCTTCCACCCGGACGTCCCGTCCCCCGCCGAAATCCACCCCACCGCGATCATCCACCCCTCGGCCGAGCTGGACCCCGATGTCGGCATCGGCGCCTGGGGCGTGGTGGAAGAAGGAGTCCACCTGGCGCCGGGGGTGCGCGTCGGCGCGCAGTGCCACCTCGCCCGCGGCAGCCGCATCGGGGCCGGAACACGGCTCTTCCCCCAGGTCACGCTCGGTGAAGGCGTGCACATCGGGGCGCGCTGCGTGATCCAGAGCGGCGCACGCGTTGGCGCGGAAGGGTTCGGCTACGTCTTCGAAAACGGCGGGTACCGCAGGGTTCGCCACGTGGGGAGCGTGCGCGTCGGCGACGATGTGGAGATCGGGGCGAACACGACGATCGATCGGGGCTCGATCGGCGACACGGTCGTGGGCGAAGGGACCAAGATCGACAACCTCGTGCAGATCGGCCACAACGTGCAGATGGGGCGACACGTGCTGGTGGTGTCGCAGGTCGGGATCTCGGGGAGCACCGTGGTGGGGGACGGAGCCGTGCTCGGCGGTCAGGCGGGCTTCGGGGGTCACCTGCACGTTGGCGACGGAGCGCGCGTGGGCGCGCAGGCCGGAGTGACCCGCGACGTGGCGGCCGGCGAAACGGTGTCCGGGTACCCCGCTCGCCCGCATCGCGAAGCCCTCCGGATGCAGGCGGAAGTGGCCCGCCTGCCGAAGCTCGTCCAGCGGCTGCGGGCGGTCGAACGGAGCGTAGCGGGAGACGACGGGAGAGACGGATGATCCGCGCTACCCCCGCTCCGGCATGACCGCGCCCCGGCAGAACACCGTCGCCGGCAGCGCCGAACTGAAGGGCGTCGGCCTGCACACGGGCGCGACCGTGCATCTCCGGGTGCTGCCGGCGGAGCCCGATGCGGGCGTGGTATTCCGTCGCACCGACCTCCCCGGCCAGCCGGAAGTTCCCGCCGCTGTGGACCGCGTCGTCGGAACCGAGCGGGGAACGACGCTCGGCGTGGGTGAAACCCGCGTCATGACCGTCGAGCACCTGCTCGCAGCAGCCGCCTCGCTCCAGGTCGACAACCTGCTCGTGGAGATTGACGCGCCGGAAGTGCCCATCGGTGATGGCAGCGCCGCGGATTTCGCCGCGCTGCTCCAGCGCGCAGGCATTGCCGAACAGGACGCCGCCGCCAGGGTCGTATCGCTCGACGAGCCGATCGCGGTCGCGGAGGGCGACGCCAGCTACGTGGTGGCTCCCTCCGAGCGCTTCCGCGTCTCGACCACGATCGAATGGCCGCACCCCCTGATCGGGCGGCAGTTCGGCTCGTGGGAAATCTCGCCCGACTCCTTCGCCGCAGAGCTCGCCAACGCCCGCACCTTCGGATTCGAGAGCGAGGTGGACGGGTTGCGCGCCCGTGGTCTCGCGCGGGGCGGTTCGATGGAGAACGCCGTGGTCCTGACGGAGGACGGGTTGCTCGGCGACGCGGAGCTCCGCTTTCCCGACGAGTTCGTGCGCCACAAGACGCTGGACGTCGTCGGCGACCTGTCGCTGGTCGGCAGGCGCTTCGCGGTCCACGTAGTCGCGCAGCGTCCGGGGCACCGCGGCAACGTCGCGGTCGCGAAGGTGCTGGCGGAGGCACGCCCGAGGACGGGAAACCGTCCCGCGCTCGACATTCAGAAGATCCTGGAGTACCTGCCGCACCGCTACCCGTTTCTGCTGGTCGACCGGGTGATCGAATACGAAGCTCACCGGCGCATCGTCGGGCTCAAGAACGTGACCATCAACGAGCCCTTCTTCGTCGGGCACTTTCCGGGACGCCCCACCATGCCAGGCGTGCTCATCATCGAGGCGATGGCGCAGGTCGGCGGACTGCTGATGATGGACACGATCGAAAATCCAGAAGACAAGATCGTCTACTTCATGTCCCTCGACAAAGTGAAGTGGCGGCGTCCCGTCGTCCCCGGAGATCAGATATTGTTCGAGTTGAACGTCCTGCAGATCCGCAACACGACCTGCCGCATGCGGGGCGTGGGAAGCGTGGACGGACAGGTCGTCGCCGAAGCCGAGATGATGGCCCGTGTCGTCGATCGGTAGAGATCCGGGCGTGCACCTGGCGGAGGTGGACGTCCACCCCAGCGCCGTGGTCGATCCCGGCGCCGAGCTGGCGGAGGGGGTGAGCGTCGGGCCCTTCAGCGTGATCGGCCCGGGGGTGAACGTAGGACGCGGGACCCATATCGCCTCGCACGTGCTGATCGAGCGGGATACGACGATCGGCGAGCGCTGCACGATCGCCAAGGGCGCCGTCCTCGGCACCGACCCGCAGGATCTGAAGTATCGGGGCGAGTCTACCGCGCTGCACGTCGGCGACCGCACCGTGATCCGCGAATATGCTACGCTGAACCGCGGCACCATCGCGCTCGGGGAGACGCGGGTCGGGAGCGATTGTCTGCTGATGGCGTACGTGCACGTCGCGCACGACTGCAGGATCGGCAACTACGTGGTCCTTTCCAACGCGGTGACGATGGGGGGCCACGTGCAGATCGGCGACTGGGCGATCGTCGGCGGCCTGACGCCGATCCATCAGTTCGTGCGCATCGGCGCCCACGCCTTCGTCGGCGGAGCGACCCGGGTCGCCAAGGACATCCCCCCGTTCGTCAAGGCGGCGGGGAGCCCGATGCAGCTCTACGGGCTCAACTCCGTGGGGTTGCAGCGCAGGGGCTTCCCCGACGAAGCCAGGCGCGAGCTGAAGCGCGCGTACCGGCTCTTCTTCTCCTCCAACAGCAACACCACCCAGGCGCTCGCCCGCGCGGAAAAGGAGCTCACGCTCACTCCCGAGGTGGAGACGTTCCTCGCCTTTTTCCGCGGGAGCGATCGGGGCGTAGCGGTGTGAACGGCGGCGTCCCCTGCGGGGTGATCGGCGTGGGGAGCCTGGGCTTCCACCACGCCCGGCTGCTCCGAACGATCGACGGCGCCCACCTGGTGGGGATTCACGACGCCGACGCCGCCCGGGCCGAAGACGTTAGTCGGGAGTTGGGGCTGCCCGCATATCCGCTGCTCGACGAATTGCTCGGCCGTGTCGAAGCCGCGGTGATCGCCGTCCCCACGCGCGCGCACGCCACCGTGGCGCTGCAGGCGCTGGACCGCGGCGTGCACCTGCTCATCGAAAAGCCCCTGGCCTCCACGCTGGCCGAAGCCGACGCGATCCTCGCCCGGGCCGCGGAACGGGGGGCGATCGTCGCCACCGGCCACGTGGAGCGCTTCAACGCGGCGCTGCGCGCCTGCGAGCCGTACCTGGACGGGGTCCGCTTCGTCGAATCGCACCGGCTCGCCCCCTTCGGCGTGCGCGGGACCGACGTCGCGGTGGTGCTCGATCTGATGATCCACGACATCGACCTGGTCCTAAGCCTGATCGGCTCGCCCGTCGAGTCGGTGGCCGCCGTGGGCATTCCGGTCCTCACCCCGAGCGTGGACATCGGCAACGCCCGCCTCACCTTCGGCGGCGGCGAGGTCGCCAACATCACGGCGAGCCGCATCTCCCCCGAGCGGATGCGCAAGATCCGCATCTTCCAGCCGTCGGGCTATCTGAGCCTCGATCTCGCGGCGGGGACGGGGGAGTTTCTCCGGCTCCGCGGCGGCGCGCCGAATCCGGCGGCCGAATCGCTCGTCGACCTGGTCGAGCCGATCCCCATCCGCGGTGACGGCGTCGAACCGCTGCGCGCCGAGTTGGAGGCGTTCGTTGCGGCGGTACGGGGGGAGAAACCCCCGATCGTGACGGGGGCGGACGGCCGCAGAGCCCTCGCCGTGGCGCTGGAGATTCTGCACCGCATGGACCCCATCGGTGGCGCCGCGTCCGCCTAATCGTCCGCCGGTTCGGCCGATCCGGCCGCCGTCTCCGCTGCGCCTCGTCGTCCTGCTGCTCGTCGTGCTTGCGGTGATCTGGTGGCTCCTGAGACATGTCTGAGCGGCATTCCGGCATCGCTCTCCCTCGCACCATATTTCTATCGGCGGGTGAGCCGTCCGGAGACCTGCACGGGTCGGCGCTGGCCGCGGCTCTGAAGCGACGCTTCCCGGACGCGCGGCTGCTCGGGCTCGGCGGCCCACGGATGGCAGCGGAGGGAGTCGAATTGCTCGCCGGGCTCGACGACCTGGCGGTGATGGGCTTCGCGGAGATCCTCCGCCACCTTCCCTTCTTCGCACGGCTCCAGCGCCGGGCATTCCACACCCTGGACGAGGCGGGAGTGGAGCTGGTCATCCCGATCGACTACCCCGGCTTCAACCTGCGCCTCGCGCGGCGCGCTCGGCGCCGCGAAATTCCGGTCCTCTACTACATCTCGCCCCAGGTCTGGGCGTGGAATCCGCAGCGGATGGGGCGCATGGCCGAAGACTGCTCGCGAGTCGCGGCCGTGCTCCCCTTCGAGGAGGAATTGCTCCGCGGCCGCGGCGTGGACGCCCGCTTCGTCGGGCACCCGCTACTGGACGCAGAGCCGGCGGCGGACGGACGCGACGCCTGGGCGCGTGCGCACGGCATCGACCCGGAGCGTCCGGTGCTGGCCCTCTTTCCCGGCTCGAGGAAGCAGGAGATCGCACGCCACCTGCCGCTCTTTTCCGAAGTCGCCGAGCGGGTGGTCGGGGCCCGCCCCGAAGTGCAGCCGGTGATCGGCACGCCGGACCATCTCGCGAACGGAGCGTATCCGCAGACCCGGTGGCCGCGGGTCCCGGCGGCGAGCGGTCTGCTCCGCCACGCCGACGCCGCGCTGGTCAAGTCCGGGACGACGACGCTCGAGGGGGCGCTCGCCGGCACGCCGATGGTGGTGGCGTACCGGATGAGCCGGTGGAGCTATCCGTTGGCCCGTCGGCTCGTACGGGTGCCGCACATCGCTCTCGCGAACCTGGTCGCGGGCGGACGGGTCGTCCCCGAGTTCGTTCAGGAGGAAGCTACCCCGGCAGCGCTCGCCGCAGCCGTGCTCCCCCTGCTCGACGCCGATTCCCCGGTCCGGGAACGGATGGTCGAGCGCCTCGGACGGGTGCGCGCAGCCCTCGGCGAGCCCGGTGCCGCCGACCGCGTCGCGGAAATGGCCGCCGACCTGCTCGCCGGGCGCGCTTGAAGGACGGGGCTCCCTGGCGGACGGCGGCTATCGTGCGCGGCGGTGGTCTGCTGCTGGACGCGCTGCTCGGCAGCTGCCGCTTCCGGGTCGCCGGGACCGAGCACTACCGGCGTTACTGGGCCGCCGGCGAGCCCGTCGTGTTCGTGCTCTGGCACGGACGACTGCTCCCCTGTACCTACCACCACCGGGAGCTGGGGCTGACCACCCTGATCAGTCAGCATCGGGACGGAGATTACATCGCCGGGATCGTCCGCGGCTGGGGGTATCATCCGGTGCGCGGTTCGAGCAGCCGCAACGCCACGGGTGCGCTGCGAGAGCTGGTCCGAAGCGTGCGGAACGGAAGCAGCGTGGCCATCACGCCCGACGGGCCGCGCGGCCC
>JBPCJG010000230.1:0-4381 GCA_051005515.1 Longimicrobiaceae bacterium | reverse complement strand
GCTCCCGGCTCAGCGGCATCCTTTCGGACCGCGACATCCGCCTGGCCATGCCTTCGCCGCTCAGCGAACCCGACTGGAGCCGGGCGGACTATCTCGAACGGACCCCCATCGCCGCGGTGATGACTCGGGAGGTGGTGACGGTGGACGGGAACGTCGTCATCGAGGACGCGGCGCGGCTCCTCTACCGGCACCGCATCGGCTCGCTCCCCGTGGTGAATGCGGAGCGCAGACTCGAAGGAATCCTCACCGAGACCGACATCCTGCACGCCTTCGTCCAGCTCCTGGGGGGTGGCGACCCGCCCCCGCGCGTCGAGATCGCCCTCACCGACCGGCCTGGCGAGCTCGGACGGGCTTTGCAGGTGCTCGCCGCCGAGCTGGGATTGAACGTCGACAGCTTGGTGGTGCCCTCCGCGAGGCGTAGCGGGCGGACTTCGGCGATCCTCCACCTCGACACCCCCGATCCGTCCGCGGCGCTCGCCGCGCTCGAGAGCGCCGGCTTCACGGTGGGGTCCCCGGCGCTCCCTGACTCCGCGGAGCCAGCGTCGGACGATTGAAGACCGCCTTCGTCTGGGATCGGGACGCCACCCACTACCGCTTCGGACCCGACCACCCCTTCAACCCCAAGCGGTTGGAGCTGACCGTCTCGCTGATCGAGGCGATGGGGCTGCTCGACGCCGACCGCCACCCCGTCGTCGCTTCGCGGCTGGCGACGGAAGAAGAGTTGCTGCGCGTGCACTCTCCGGAGTACGTAGCCGCGGTGCGGCGTCTCAGCGCGAGACCAGACGCGCGCGAGGCGGTTCGCTGGGGGCTCGGTCAGGGAGATACTCCGGCGTTCGCGGGGATGCACGAGGCGACGTCGCGCGTCGTCGGGGGCTCGCTGCGGGCGGCCGAGCTGGTGATGTCCGGGAAAGTCACCCGCGCCTTCAACATCTCCGGAGGGCTGCACCACGCGCGCCGCGACAGGGCGTCCGGCTTCTGCATCTACAACGACCTCGCGGCCGCCATCGCGTGGATCCGCGAGGCGCACGACGCGCGGGTGCTCTACATCGACTACGACGCGCACCACGGCGACGGCGTGCAGGGGATGTTTTACTCGGATCCGGACGTGCTCACCCTTTCCGTCCACCAGTCGGGGCGAACGCTCTTTCCGGGCACCGGCTTCGTCCACGAGCTGGGCGAGGGGGCGGGGCGCGGCTTCTCCTGGAACCTGCCGCTCGAACCGCTCACCGGCGACGCGGGGTGGATCCCCCTCCTCGCGGAGCTGCTCCCGCGCGTCGCGGAAGCGTTCCGCCCCGACGTGATCGTGCTGCAGAACGGCTGCGACGGCCACGCGCTCGACCCTCTCACGCACCTGCGCGCCACCACCCGATTGTACGAGGAAACCACGCGCATCGTCGGCGAGATCGCCGGCGCCTTCTGCGGCGGGAGGATCATCGCCGCGGGGGGAGGGGGGTACGCCATCTGGCAGGCGGTGCCGCGGGCATGGACGCTGGTCTGGGCGGGTCTTTCGGGGCAGACGGCGCCGGAGCGGATCCCCGCGGCCTGGTTGGAGCGGTGGGAGGCGGAGAGCCCTGTGCAGCTGCCCCACGATCTCCGGGATCTCGTGGGCGACTTCCCGCCGGTGCGAGGAATCGAGCGGATCCGCGCGATGAACCGCTCGGTCCTCGCCGTTCTGCTGCGCGACGCCCTGCCCCTGCTCAGCGGAGCGGCTGCGAGGACGCCCTGAGTGGCGTTGCCGTCCCGGTTCTACCTGCCGTCCGGAGCGACAAGGCAGGCAGCCCGCTCCTCGTGCGCCGCTACGACCCCGAAGACAGACCAGTTCTGGAAACGTTCTACGCCGCCTTCGAGCCGAAGCGCGCGGCGCAGGGCCTCCCGCCGCAGGGAGCCGAGCGGATCTCCCGCTGGCTGGACGCGGTGCTCCCTGCCGGAATCCACCTGGTGGTCGAACGCGACGGCGCGTTGATCGGGCACGCCCTGCTGGTGCCGGCGGGATCGCCCGGAGTGGCGGAGTACGCGGTCTTCCTGCACCAGCAGCACCGCGGCCGGGGCGCCGGCACCGAGGTCAACCGCGTCGCGGTCGAAGCCGCCCGCGAGGCGGATCTGGAGCGGCTCTGGCTCTCCGTCGAGCCCGACAACCGCGCGGCGATCGGCAGCTACGCCAAGGCGGGCTTCCACTTCCTCCCCGGCACCACGCTGTCGCGCGAGGTGGAGATGGAGATCGAGCTGTGAGGCTCAGAGCCGGCGGATTTCGGCTCGCCGATAGCGGACGAGATCGGCATCGGTAGTGTAGATCGTATCGGCGCCTGCTCGCCGCAGCGAGATGAGAATGACCGCGTCCGCCATCGAGAAATGATGGCCATGAGCCAAACGGGCGGCGTCATGGAGCAAGGTGGGCTCAGTCAGCCAGACTACCGTGCAAACGCCCGGAATTAGCTGCGTTAGTTCCTCCGTCGATTCCCTCGACAGCGCGCCCCGGAGACCGATGCGGATCAGCTCGAAGAGAGTGATGCAGGAGATCACCCCGGCGACTTCGCCGGCTTCTATCGCCTGCCAGATTTCCGCCGCGCGCGGGTCGCTTTCAAGCAGCCGGACAAAGAATCCAGTATCGAATCCGAGCGTTTCGCGGTTCCGGTCCGTAAGCCCGGCGTCAAAGGGTGCGATGATCGTCCTCGCGGCGCATCGACTTGAGCTGTTCCGCGGCGTCGGGCACGACATCCGCCCTGCCGATCAGATCACGGATCGCAGCGAAGGCCTGCTGTCTGCGCAGGTCCGCCATGCGGCGGGCCACCGCGTCGGCATAAAAGGCCGACACGGACGTGTTCTCCCGGTCGGCCATCTGCCGGGCCTCCTCCCCGATCTGGTCGGGAACGGTGATCGTCACTCGCATCTGAGCATTCTCCTTCAGGCGCAGAGTTCACTTCTGCATACAGATAGTGCATACTCATGAAGTCCACCCCACGTTCCGGATGAGGACGCTCTCATGCCGTCCGGTCAATCTATTGCAACACTCGATTCCTACGTGTTCCGACGCCTGAGTTTTCTGCTCCTACTCGCCGTCGCGGCCGCCTGCGCGCGACAGACGACGCCCGGCAACCTCGAGCCGGAGATCGTCCCCGACACCTTCGTACGACCGCTGCTGCGGCCCGTCCCGGTGCCGGAGACGTACCGGGCGGCGCTCGCGCGCCGTACCCGCTCGTCCAGCGGAGCGCCGGGAGCGGCGTACTGGCAGCAGCGGGTCAGCTACCGCATCGACGCCGAGCTGGACCCGGCGAGCCGAACGCTGCATGGGCGGGAGCGAATCGTCTACCGCAACGCCTCTCCGGACACCCTCCCGGACCTGGTGCTCAACCTCTACCAGAACGTCTTTGCCGAGGGGGTGCCGCGGAACCGCCCGGTGACGGTAACCGGCGGGGTAACGCTAGAAAGCGTCGCGGCAGAGGGGCAGACGCTCACGGCACGCTCCGTTGCGGAGATCCCCGTGACGCGCAGCGACACCGCGGCCCCCATCGGGTACGCGGTCGACGGGACGCTCGCGCGGATCGTCCTCCCCCGCCCGCTCGCCCCCGGCGACAGCGCGACGCTGGAGATCGCCTGGCGGTATACCGTCCCCGCCGCCGGCGCCTTCCGCACCGCGTGGGAAGACGCGCTGGGCGGGCGCGTCTTTCAGATCGCGCAGTGGTACCCGCAGATCGCCGTCTACGACGATCTGCGCGGGTGGGACGCGACGCCGTATCTCGGAGACGGCGAGTTCTACCTGGAGTACGGCGACTACGAGGTGGCGCTGACCCTCCCCGCCGGCTGGCTGGTCGGCGCGACCGGCGAGCTGCGCAACCCAAAGGAGGTGCTGACGAACCCGGCGCGCCGACGCCTGCGACAGGCGCTCACGGCGGACAGCACGGTCCACGTCGTGACGGAGGCGGACCTCGCCGCCGGCCGCGCGACGCGCGGCTCCGGCGGGAAGCTGACCTGGCGTTTCGTCGCGCGCGACGTGCGCGACTTCGCCTGGATCGCCTCGGACCGCTACCTCTGGGACGTGACCCGCGCCCGGGTAGACGGCGAAGCGGAAGAGCGCTACGTCCCCGTGCACGCCTTGTATCGTCCTGGCGCGCCGGGTTGGCGCGAAGCGGCGCGCTACGGCGAGGACGCGGTGAGCTTCTTCAGCGACCTGCTGCCCGCCCGGCACGAAGCGGTTTCCGAAGAGCTTGAGGAACGCCTCGCCGTGCGAGCGGGCGTCCAGGTCCCGCCCGTAGCGCCGCTCCATGTCGGCGAGCGACGCCCGCACCGGCCCCTCCGCGAGCGAACGCGCATAGGCGGAGTGCTCGTCGTACTCCTCGCCGATCTCCGCCAGCCGCTCGTTCAGCTCCGCCCGCAGCCGCGAAAG
>JBPCJG010000229.1:0-3135 GCA_051005515.1 Longimicrobiaceae bacterium | reverse complement strand
CCCGCGTTGATGCAGGCGCCGCACGACGGCTCGATGAAGGTGGCGCCGACCGCTGCGAAGATGCGGTCGTAGCCCTGCTCCTCGCAGTAGCGGTACACCTCCTGCGACCCGCACTGGATGTAGAACTGGACGTGGTCGGGGCGTCGCTCGCCCCGTTCCGCCGCTTCCCGCAGAACCGCGGCGTACATGTCCATGTCTTCCTTTTTGCCCGCCGTGCAGCTCCCGGCGTAGGCGATGTCGATGGCGACCGGCTCCGCCAGCTCGTCCACGTGCATCCCGTTTCCCGGGTCGCCGGGAAGGGCGATCATCGGCCGCAGCGTGCTCGCGTCGATCTCGATGGTGCGGACGTATTCCGCGTCGGGATCTGAAGTCAGGCCCGCAACGAGGCGCTCGGCGTCGGCCCGTGCCATCCCCCGCTGCTCCACCAGGTATTTCACCGTCTTCGCGTCCGGCGCGACGATGCCCGTGAAGGCGCCGACCTCCGCCGCCATGTTGGTCATGGTGGCGCGCTCGTCGACGGAAAGCGCCTCCACGGCGGGCCCGGAATACTCGATGATCTGCCCGATCGCGTGTCCGTCCTTGATGTACGGCTGCCGCAGAATTTCGAGCATGAAATCCTTGGCGGTGACGTTGGGCGGCTTCTCCCCCCGCACGATGACGCGGAACGAGTCGGGCACTTCGACGCGCACGTCCCTGGTGATCCAGGAGTTGAAGATCGCGGTGGTACCGACGCCGAACGCGACGCATCCGACGGCGCCGGCGTGCGGCGTGTGCGAGTCGGAGCCGATGATCACCTGTCCGGGCAGGGCGTACTCTTCGAGGATCTTGGAGTGGCAGATCGCCTCGGAGCCGTGCTTGCCGTGTCCCAGCTCGCCGTAGAGGCGGATCCCCTGCTTGCCAGCGAACTCGCGCTGCTTGACTTCGAGCTGGTTGGCGACGTCGAGCAACCCGAGCTGGACCCGCTCGGGCGTCATCGCGTCTTTCAAGAAGGTGAGGTGGTCGCGGAAGAAGAGGACGCTTTCCGGCTCGAGCACACGCTCCTCCTCCCCCACGAGCGACTCGAAAAAGATCGCCGACATCGGAGTGACGTATTCGTGGCTGAAGCGGATGTCGGTGCGCACGAAGCCGGCGTCCCCCGGCTGTACCCAGGGCACTCCGATCTCATCGGTCGCCAGGTCCACCACCCAACTCCGAGCAAAGATTTTTTCGGCGATGGTCATCGGCCGCGCCTCGCCGCTCCGCGGCGGGTGCGGCGCGCCGTACGCGCCGCTGCCGATGTTGGACGTCGAGGTGGCCGCCAGCTCACTCGCCGCCCCGCCCACGCCCGTCTCCGGCTCGGGGATGTTGCTTTCCCCGCTGCCCCGCATCTGCCGCACCTCCAGCTCGTCCCGGACAGGCTCGCCGCCTTCCGCGGTATGGCAGGAGATCGCCGGCGGCTTTGCCCTGCCCTGCAGGCGCGCGACGTTGTAGTTGAAGAGGCCGCCGTACTCGATGATGCCGCGGGTGATCTCGTCGGTGCCCGCGGTGAACTCGCTGAGCGGGATCCTTTCGCCGGCGCGGATCCGCTCGATCAGTCCGAAGTCGGTGGAGGTGAGGACGCCGAGGTTCTGGCAGTTCTCCCGGTAGATGCGCTCGATGTTCTCGGCGATGACCAGGCGGATCCCCGCCATCATCTCGGCGTACGGGCTCTGCTCCCGCGACGATCCCTTGCCCCGCCGCGTCCCCGAGACCGACGCTACGAACCCGCCTCGCTTGACGCTCCCCTGGGTGACGGGGAACTCCTCTCCGGCGCGGAGACCCAGGTACGGGAATTCCCCAAGGGTCTCGTCGTAGTAGTAGCAGATGTACGCGGGGGTGATCTCGTCGGTGGAGATGTCGTCGCGTAGCTCGCCCCGCAATTCGGGGGTGAGCTCCAGGTCCTCCCCTTCGAGCTGCCGCCGGATCAGCTCGGGATCGTCGACCAGGAAGAGGATCCGTCCCTCCAGCTCGACCTCTCGGGGAAGTTTGTGGAGCTCACGCGACAGAAGTGATGCGATCATGCCGACCCGGGACGGGGGAAGTGCGACAGTCGATCCGAAAGATGACCGCTTCCGGGGACGCGGGCAAGCGAGCGGGTAGCGGGGAACGGAAGCAGAGCCGCGGACACGTTGTTGACGTCCGCGGGAACCGCGGTTATCCTTGGCGGCAGCGGGGCCTTAGCTCAGCTGGGAGAGCGCCTGCTTTGCAAGCAGGAGGTCGGCGGTTCGATCCCGCCAGGCTCCATCCAATCCGCCGTTCCGCCCGTTCCGGAAGCGTACAAAACCCGGCTTCAGAATCGCGGTCCGGGATCTGCATGGGCCCCCCCCAGCGAGGCCGGAGTGTGACAACCGGCTCCCGCCGAATTCTTCGCCCCATCCGGAAGCCGCCGTCCAGCTCTTCCGTTCCTTTTCGCCTGTTCCGCCCTTTCATGCCGCAGACTGAGTTCGCACCGGAAAGGCGCCGCGAGCGCCGCTGGCGGGCACTCCCGCCGATCCCCGCTGGCTGGGAATCCCTCTCCGGCCTCGGAGTCCTCGAGGAGGTGCAGGGAGAGCTGGGTGGGCTGCTCTGGCGGTCGCTCCGCACCGTGCTGCTCTGGGCGCAGGTTCCGCAACGCGAGCGGAGTGGATTGTTCCTCCCAGGGACGGAGGAGGCGCGGCTCGCCGACCTGCTCTGCCTCTTTCCCGAGCCGGCGCTCGAGGCGCCGCTCGCGACGCTGGCGGAGGTGCTGGGCGCCCCCGCCGACGTGGATGCGCGCCGGGTGGCGCTCGCCTGCACGCGTATCGCCTACTGGGCGCAGAATCGCGGCGCCCGGCAGACGCAGTGGGAGTTCGCGCACGCCGCGGCGCTGGCATGCCCCTCTGACCCGCGCGCGGCGCTGGCCCTCGGGCGCGCCCACCGCGACCGAGGCGCCTACAAGATTTCGGAGGCGTGGTACAAGCGCGCCGTGTCGCTGGCGCGCCAGGGTGAAGACCCGGAGACATACGCCCGCGGTTACATCGGCCTCGGCAAGATGTGGATCGCGCGTGGTTCGTTCCCGAAGGCGCGTAAATCTCTGCTGAAGGCGCTACGGGCGGCCGAGCAGGATGAGGAGCTGCGGGAGATCGAGGGGATGGCGGC